>JAJRRJ010000053.1 GCA_024279575.1 Alphaproteobacteria bacterium
AATCCTTGGAGATCGCGAACGCGAAACCATACTGGTAGAAGAAAGCCAGCAGACCCTTAAATCCTACGGGGCTGAAAAAGCGGAAATGGCAACACAAAATCTGGAGCAGTCAGAGGCGATTGAATCAGCGCGCAACGAAGCTACTCAAGCGCAATCTGACTTGGAGGAATTTGAACGAAAGGTACGTTCTGACACAGAAGCACTGGCCCAGCTAAGGGCGCGCCGAAGTCAGGCAGAGCGATCTGCACAGGATGCAGAAATTCGCGCGGCACGGCTTAGCCAACAGATTGAAGATGTCAAGGATGAAGCCACCAAGGTGTCTGCCGAACTGGATGGAGACGAAGTAATCGGGCAACGCCGCAAAGAGCTGGATGCGGCCAAAACCGTTTCCCTTGAAGCTGAGCAAGCAACACTCAGAGCTGAGAAAGCCACCAGCGCAGCTCAGAATGCGCTGGATCTGGCGCGCCCCTCTTTGGGGGAACTAAAAAGTCAATTAGGGCGGCTTGAAAGTGAAGCGGAAACCCTCGCCCGGGTTCTCAATATTCAGGACAATGAATTATGGCAGGCAATTGTTGATGCCTTAAAAGTCGCACCCGGGTACGAAATTGCGCTGGGCGCAGCGCTGGGGGATGATCTGGAGGCCTCCTCAGACAGCGGCGCACCGGTCTATTGGGCAGAGCCTGGTTCCTCAAAAAAGATCCAAAACTGCCTGCTGGCGCAGTGCCTCTATCTGATTTTGTAACCGGCGTAAAAAGTCTAAAGCGCGGATTAAAGCAAATTGGTCTTGTGAGCGCGCTCGATGGCACACAACTTATGCAGGACCTGCAAGCGGGACAAAGACTTGTCACCCTTGAAGGGGATTTATGGCGCTGGGACGGGCTGGTTTTTAAGGGCGATGCGCCAAGTCCTGCAGCCCAAAGGCTATCCCAACGCAATCGCCTTACGGACTTGGACGGAGAAATTTCAAAAGGGCGCACTGATCTTGCAAGCGCCAGCGCTCATGTTGATGCCTTGAGCAAAGCCCTGGAACAGGCCCAAACAGAGGAGCGGGCGCACCGGGAAAACTGGCGCACTGCCCAGCATGATATTGCAGATTGTCAAAGTCGTCTGGATGTGGCGCAAAAAGCAGTTGGGGATCTTGTCACCCGGCAAAGTGCTCTGGAAGAAGCAAAAATTCGTCTCGCCTCAAGCTTAAAAGAAGCACAGGAAATTTTTGCAGACGCCAAAAAATCCATAGATGAATGTGAATCACTTGAAGATGGGGATGCGCGGAATAAAAAAATGCAAGCGCAGTTGCTGGAAAAACGTGAAGTTAGCGACAAGGCACGATTGGCTCTGGGCAATTTTGAAAATGCCAACCGTATGCGCGCCAACCGTATTTCCCAATTGGAAAATGAAATGGCCAGTTGGCAGCGACGTGAGGCAAGTGCCAAAGCACAGCTTGAAACCCTGACCCGCAGAGAACACGAAATTGCCAATCAACTTAAAACCCTTGCGGAACTGCCAGATAGCCATTCCCACAAACGCGACGCGCTGGACAGCCAGTTGGAAGACGCCCGTCACGCCCATAAAATTTGTGCAGATAAGCTGGCGGCAGCACAAAACACCCATCGCGATCTGGACCGTGCCAACAGAGCTGCAGCCAATACGTTGGGTGAAGTCAAAGCGGAAATGGCGCGAATCGATGAACGCCTTAAAGGCCTGATAGTCCAACGCCAACAAATTGAACAAATGATTAGCGAATCCCTTGGAATTGGTGCGGATAAAACTGCCGAAGTGGCTGGAATTAAAGCCGAACACCAGTTGCCTGATGCTTTGCAGACCGAAAGACGTCTGGAAAGACTTAAAGCAGAGCGGGAGCGCCTGGGTGGTGTCAATCTTTCAGCTGAAAAGGAAATGAAGGAAGTTGGTGAGAAGCTTGAGATCATGGTCAATGACAAGGATGATCTTGTGGCGGCAATCGCCAAGCTTCGTACTGGCATTTCGTCCCTCAACCGGGAAGGCCGAGCGCGCCTTACCGAGGCGTTTGACAAGGTGAATGCGCATTTTTCAGACCTGTTTACATCTCTTTTCGGAGGGGGGACTGCCGAGCTGACTTTTGTGGAAAGTGATGATCCTCTTGAAGCGGGACTGGAAATCCTTGCCCGCCCGCCAGGCAAAAAACCGCAGCCCTTGTCGCTTCTGTCCGGTGGTGAGCAGGCACTAACGGCAATGGCGCTTATTTTTGCTGTATTCCTGACCAACCCGGCACCGATCTGTGTTCTTGATGAGGTGGACGCGCCACTTGATGATGCCAATGTTGAGCGGTTCTGCAACCTTCTGGATAGTATGAGAGAGCGCACTCAAACCCGGTTTTTGGTGATTACGCACAACCCGATCACAATGGCACGGGTCGACCGTCTATTTGGCGTTACCATGGCGGAACGCGGGGTCAGCCAATTGGTGTCGGTTGATCTTGCAGCCGCCCAGGCAACGCAAGAGGCAGGATAGAGGATTTTCCCGATAGAACAGATTCGTCTGTATCAGTCAGAAAAAAATCACTCCCCTTTGATTTTTATCAAGCACTTTCAATAGGTTACTACACTACAGGATTGCTTGACACTGCTATGCACTGACACTATGGTTCCGGCGACTTTGGGGGGCTTCTCTTAAAGGCAACAGGGCTGGTCAATATGGGGTTCTGAATGGCTGATTCGAAGAATATCAAATCGACCAAATCAGAGACCAGGCGACCGGAAACCGGCGAGTTGGGGGACAAAATCCGACAAGCCAAACGCGAGCGACCCGGAGTTGCGGCTGCCAATGCCATTCGTCATAGCGAGATGAGGGGCATGGGGCGCTCATTTCGGATGGCTTCGGAGTTTGTCGCTGCTATTATTGTGGCAGCGGCCCTTGGAATGGGACTGGACGCTATATTTAGTACGCAACCAATCTTCATGATTGTTTTGCTACTGCTGGGGTTTGGTGCCGGAGTGATGAATGTTACGAGGGCAGCTGCCGAAATGAACGCGGCGGCGCCTAAACCGGACCCGGACAAACTGGTTCCGGACGATGATGATGATGATGACTATTGAGAAGCTAGAGAGGCTTTTATAAATTGGCTGGCACAGATCCTATCTCCCAATTCAAGGTTAAAACCCTGTTTTCGTTTGGTACAATTGGTGCCGATGAAAATGGTGCAAACGGCGTTGATCTGGTTTTTACCAATTCCGCTTTGTTTATGGTTCTCACCGTCGGACTGATTGCAACTTATCTTATTCTGTCGACACGCGGGCGTGGACTTGTTCCTTCCCGGTTACAACTGGTGTCGGAAATGTCGTATGAATTTATCGCCAATATGGTGCGATCCTCAGCTGGCACCGAAGGTATGAAGTTTTTTCCGCTGGTATTTTCTCTGTTTTCGTTCATTTTGATCGCTAATATGTGGGGCATGTTCCCCTATTTCTTCGCAGTAACCAGCCAGATTATCATCACTGCGGCTCTGGCGCTTCTGGTGATGGCTGTGGTTATTATTTACGGGGTATGGAAAAACGGTTTTGGATTTCTCAAATTATTCGTCCCTTCCGGTATTCCCCTGCCAATTTTGTTTATTGTGGTGCCGATTGAGGTTCTCTCATTTTTGTCGCGCCCGCTGAGCCTGTCTCTTCGTTTGTTCGGAAACATTCTTGCCGGGCACATTGTTCTCAAAGTGTTTGCCGGGTTCATTGTTTCTTTAAGCGCACTTGGGGCCTTGGGCATGTTTGGCTCGATTTTGCCATTCGTTATGGCAGTGGCGCTGACGGGACTGGAGTTTCTGGTTTCAGCTTTGCAGGCCTTCGTGTTCGCCATTCTTACATGCATCTATCTTAACGATGCCATTCATCCTGGACACTAGCCAGACGCGCAGTATCCAGTAATTTCAACCATCAAACTAATTTATTATTACCTCAAGGAGAGAAGAAAATGGAAGCAGATGCAGCGAGACTGATTGGTGCGGGCATTGCAACAATTGGCATGGGCGGCGCCGGTGTTGGTGTGGGTATTATTTTTGGTAACTATCTGGCAGCAGCCATCCGCAATCCTGCGGCTGCGGCAAGCCAGTTTTCCAACCTGATTTTCGGCTTTGCCGTGACAGAAGCCCTGGGCATCTTCTCCCTCGTTATTGCCTTCATGATCCTGTTTGCTTAAAAACAAACGGACTGAAATTTTAAGCTTTTCAGGTCAGCCCTCAAAATTGGCTGGCCTGGTTGCACATTATCTCCCCAAAGGTCTGAATTTATTGACCTGAACAGAAATGTTATTTTGGGGCAATGTTGCAAACCAAGCAAACGAGGTAGGCAAGATGGCAGAACAAGATCTGACAAGTTCCTCTATTCTGATTGCGCAGGCGCAAACGGATACTGGTAACTCCGAGGCACAACAGCCCGGAAATGCCGCCGGAACGAACGATGCTGTTGAAGAACAGGTTGTGCAAGAGGCAAATGATGCTGCACAAGGCATAACTGTTGTTGTGGAAGGCAGTGAAGTAGTTGCAGCTGACCCAGCTGTAGAGCTTCATGCGGAGACGCAAGGGGCTTACACGGAACAAGAAAAGTCGGTATTCCCCCCATTTGATTCATCAACATTTGGACCTCAATTGTTTTGGCTGGCCCTGACTTTTGGCGTTCTTTACCTGTTGATGAGCAAAATCGCATTGCCACGAATTGGTGAAATTCTCGAAGTCCGGCGTGACCGGATTGAAGGGGACCTTGCCGAAGCGGAACGGTTGCGCCAAAAAACAGATCAGGCGATTGAAGCTTTTGAAGCTGAATTGGCAGAAGCGCGGGCAAAGTCCCACGGAATTGCTGATGAAACTCGCGCCAAGATCAAATCTGAAATGGATGCCAAACGACGCGACGTGGAAGCTGATCTGGCGAAACAAGTTGCAACCGCGGAAGCCCGAATTCTCAAAACTAAAACTGATGCGTTGGCAAATGTGGATCAAATTGCCGCTGAAACCGCAGTGGCGGTTGTTGGAAAGCTGGCAGGAAAAGTGAGCATCAAAGATGCCCGCGTAGCTGTCAGCGATGTTGTAAAGGGATAAAGGCACATGGAACTGGACAATACGTTTTGGACGGCTGCGGCGCTTTTCGTTTTTCTGGGGCTGATGGTTTATCTCAAAGTACCCAAGATGATCACCGGCAATCTGGATTCAAAAATTGATAAAATTCAGGAGGACCTGGACGAGGCAAAACGTTTGCGCGAAGAGGCTCAGGCTCTTTTGGCTAAATATGAGCTAAAGCGCAAGGAAGCGGAAAGCGAAGCTCAGGATATTATTGAAGCGGCCAAAGATGAAGCAGAGCGTATCGCCCAAGAGGCTAAAATTTCCCTTGAGGAAATGATTGTGCGGCGCACTAAAGCTGTTGAACTCAAAATTTCTCAGGCCGAAACACAGGCTGTGAGCGAAGTTCGTGAGCGCTCCGCTGAAGTTGCTGTTGAGGCTGCACGAGCTATTTTATCTGATCAAATGGCTGATAAAGGTAATACTTTGGTTGATGCAGCCATTAAAGATGTCGGCTCTCAACTGAATTAGGCAATGTCTCCTTTGATTTCTTATAAAAAAGGCTCCTCGATGAGGAGCCTTTTTTTGATCAGGTGTCAGGAAACTACCGGGATTTTTCCCATTTTAATTTTGGATTTCTCGCTGCTCCGGTTTCATCTAATCGCCGCATTGGTGCCTTGTGCGGGGCAGAGGTGAAACGATCCGTATCACCTGCTTTGGCTGCTGCGGCAAGTTCCAGCATAGTGTGTGCAAACGCATCAAGCGCCTTAAGACTCTCACTTTCCGTTGGCTCAATCAGCATTGCGCCATGGACCACCAAAGGGAAATACATGGTCATTGGGTGATAGCCTTCATCGATCATGGCTTTGGCAAAGTCCAGTGTGGTTACTCCGGTTCCCTCCAAAAAGTCATCATCGCACAACACTTCATGCATACAGTGCTGTTCACCAAAGGGCATAGAGAACACCGCCCCCAATCGCGCTTTGAGGTAATTGGCGTTTAACACAGCGTCATTTGCGGCTTGAGCAAGACCATCTCCCCCATGGGAAAGCATATAGGTCAGTGCGCGGGTAAACATTCCCATTTGTCCGTGAAAAGCGGTTAGCCTACCTAGTGATTTGCTCCCTTGTGCATGCTCTGCCAATTCCAGTTTACCTGAATTTTGCCTGACAAACGGCACCGGTGCAAAAGGAGCCAACGCTTTTGACAACACAACCGGTCCTGCGCCCGGGCCACCTCCGCCATGGGGGGTGGAAAATGTTTTGTGCAAATTGATATGCATCGCATCAATACCAAGGTCGCCTGGTCGCGCTATGCCCATAATGGCGTTAAAATTTGCCCCATCGCAATAAAAATAGGCGCCAGCCTTATGCACCGCGTCAGCAATTTTCTTTACGTCCGGCTCAAATAACCCACAGGTATTGGGATTGGTCAGCATAATTGCTGCGACATCTGAAGAAAGAGCCTCCTCAACCGCGCTGATATCCACCGTGCCGTCCGCCTTGGCCGGAATAGGCTTTACCTTATAGCCAAGAAAAGCAGCGGTTGCCGGATTGGTGCCGTGGGCGCTTTCAGGCACCAGAACAATAGTCCTGTGGCCTTCACCATTTGCAATATGAGCTGCGTGAATTGCCATCATACCACACAGTTCACCATGGGCGCCCGCTTTGGGGGACATGGCGACCGCCGAAGTATTGGTCAGAACCATCAGCCACTCGGCAAGTTCTGAAATTACACCAATAGCTCCCTGTACCGTGGAAATCGGTTGTAAAGGATGCACATCGGCAAAGCCGGGCAGGCGCGCCATCTTTTCATTCAGGCGCGGGTTATGTTTCATTGTGCATGAACCAAGCGGATATAGTCCCGCATCAATGGAATAGTTAAGCCGAGACAGGCGCACATAATGGCGCATGGCTTCGGGTTCGCTCAACCCAGGCAGGTCTAATGGGCTTTGGCGTGTGAACGCGCCAAGACGCGCAGAAGACAATTCCACGTCAGGCAAATCAACGCCTGTGTGATCAGTGGCACCAATTTCAAACAATAACGGCTCAAGGGGTAACAGGGATGCTCCCTCAAATGAATTTGTTACGCTTCTCTTCACCCCGGTGGGGCGTCCCTGCTGATTCATACTCATGACAATTCCTCCCTCAGGGCAGACACCAAAGCCTCAATATCTTCTTCGCTGGTAAGCTCGGTTGCAGCAAGTACAATCAAATCATTGAATTCAGGTTCAGTGGGCAGCAGCCGCGAAACGGGCACTCCCGCCAAAATCCCTTTGTCGGCCAGCCCCTGTACCACTGGCTGCGCTTCGGTATTCAGACGTATGGTAAATTCATTGAAAAATGTCTGGTTGATCACGCTAACACCGGCAATTCCTGCCAATGCATCAGCCAGTTTGCAGGCATTGGCATGATTGATTCGCGCCAGTTTTTTTAGTCCCAATTCTCCAAGTAACGAGAGATGGATGGAAAAAGCCAGCGCACAAAGCCCCGCGTTGGTGCATATGTTTGAAGTCGCCTTTTCGCGCCGGATGTGCTGTTCGCGGGTGGACAACGTGAGCACAAAACCCCGGGTACCCTGCGCATCCACGGTTTCGCCGCATAATCGTCCCGGTATCTGGCGAATAAACTTTTGCCGTGTGGCCATTAACCCCACATAGGGCCCACCAAAACCAAGCGGATTTCCCAGGGACTGACCTTCACCAACAACAATGTCAGCGCCAAGGGCGCCGGGCGCTTCAATAATTCCAAGAGCCAATATTTCCGTCACCACAACAATCAACAAAGCGCCCTTCTCATGGGCGGCTTCCGCCAGCGTATTAATATCATGCAGGTGACCATAAAAATCAGGAGTTTGAACAATAATAGCGGCTGTCAGTTCATCGACTTCCCCAATAATCTGCGCGGTTCCATCGGGATTGGAGGGGCGACAAACCAGCCCTTCATCATCTTTCAAATAGGTCCTGAGCACATCGCGATATTGTGGATGCAATCCTCCAGAAACAATAATTTTTTTTCGTCTGGTAATCCGTCGCGCCATCAAAATTGCTTCGGCAGCGGCGGTAGAGCCATCATACATTGAGGCGTTTGCCACCTCCATACCGGTGAGATGAGCCACCTGAGTTTGAAACTCAAACAGCATTTGCAAGGTGCCTTGTGAAATTTCAGGCTGATAAGGTGTGTAAGCCGTGAGCCATTCTGAGCGCTGAATGAGATGATCCACGCTTGCGGGCACATGATGACGATAGGCCCCTGCCCCGACAAAAAACGGTCCGTCGCTGCCGGTGAGATTTTTTGATGCCAGAGCCTGCATATGTGCCTCAACCGCATATTCAGGGCTGTGGGCGGGCAGGTCCAATGGTTTGTCCACCTTCAATGAGGGGGGGATAATATCAAACAGATCCTGTGTGGAGTTTACGCCAATGGTTTTGAGCATCTTGGCTCGATCGACATCGGAGTGGGGCAAATAGCGCATTGGAATTTCCCTGAGTTTAGTCTGACTTAGGCAATATGGGTTGCGTAGGCGGTCTCATCCATCAGTTCTTCAAGCTGGGATGCATTCTCCAGCGTACCCTTCATCAACCAACCAGCACCCATGGCATCAGAATTGACCTGGGCAGGATCTGCCTCAAGGGCAGGATTGATTTCTGTTACTGTAAAATCAGCGGGAGCATAAATTTCTGAAGCGGCTTTTACTGATTCAACAACTGCAATTTCATCGCCTTTTTTGAAACTTGTACCCACTGCCGGGAGCTCCACATATACAATATCACCCAATTGTTCCTGAGCGTAGTTAGAAATTCCAATGGTGGCGGTAGTTCCTTGCGCATTTATGTATTCATGATCTTCAGTATAGACAATTTTGTTCATGATCGTTTCCTTAAGCTTACTAATGTTTTTGACTAAATTCCGGGTTTTCTGGCGTAGTTTTGTGGCACGAAGGGAAGCTGGGTGACACGCCCGGTTACGGATTTGCCGCGCACCAAAGCGCTTATGGGGGTGCCAATGTCGGCCATGGCGGCTGGAACATATCCCATAGCAATTGGTGCGCCAAAAGTTGGCCCGAAGGTTCCTGAGGTTATGGTGCCAATTTGTTTCCCCTCATTGTTGATAATCTGTGCGCCCTCTCGCACGGGCATACGTCCCTCAAAAACGATCCCGACACGGGTGTTTTTTACGCCCTGCTTAATCAGACTCAAAATGGCATCATCACCAACAAAACCACCATCAGTGCGTCGTTGCTTGCCAATAGCGAAAAGAATATTGGCGGATACCGGATCTATTTCATCATTCATATCGTGCCCGTAAAGACATAACCCCGCCTCCAGGCGCAGGCTATCACGGGCACCAAGGCCAGCGGGCTGCACCCTCTCGTCCTCATAAAGCACCTGCGCCAGTTTTGCGGCAGTTCCGCTGGCAACAGATAATTCAAAACCGTCTTCGCCCGTATAGCCACATCGCGACACCTGACATGCTATGCCTTTGATATTTGCGGGCATGGATTGCATAAAAGAAAGTTTTAGGGGGGCATCACACAGGTTCGACAAAACCGTGGCCGCCATGGGGCCCTGAAGTGCCAGAAGCGATTTTTCCTCGTGCAGTTCAAAGCTTAATTGCCCGCCAAGCTCCAATTGCATGACCGCCAGATCATGATGTTTTCGCGCAGCGTTTACGACAATGAAAATTGTGCCTTTTGCAGCCTGCCCATCGGCGGGGCGCGTAACAATCAAGTCGTCTTCAATGCCACCATTTTCATTCAATAAAACCGTATAGCGCATGCCGCCGGGTTTCAAATTTTTCAAATTTCCCGGAAATATGGCTTCAAGAGCGCTCAATGTTGTTAAATCATCATCGCCTGAAACAGTAATCTGACCCATATGCGAAACATCAAACAGGCTTGCCTGCGTGCGTGTGTGCTCATGTTCGGCGACGATGCCTGAAAACTGAACCGGCAGTTCATAACCGGCAAAATCCACCATGCGGCCACCTTGGGCAACATGCAAATCAAACAGCGCGGTTTTTTGGGGGGAAGCAGTTTCAATCATGGCATTTTCTTTCAACTAAGCAGGTGGCATATAATATTTCGCCATTGATGGCAAAATACCCATGCCCCCTCTGTCTGCTTACCTGAGAGATTTCCCGGAACAAATCCGGTTACGCCTTCGGCGGGAACAAAAGAGTTCCTCTTTCCAGAGTTTAGTGTTGAAAGCGGTCCATTTGCCTGAGAGTTTCCGGGGCGGTTGCTCCTTCGGCGCCGAGGCACTAGCTCGATCTCTCCCGCAGTCAGATTACATTTTGGGATAAATGTTGAATAAGGTCAATTAAAAACCGGTAGCTGCGACAATTAGGAGCGTGGATCAAAACCGACCCAGATGATGATATTTTCGCCCCCAAGGTAGGGAATAGCAACGTTTTCAACAACTTTGACAAATTCCGCAGAGCGATCCGGCGGCGTCACTGTCAATGGAATATCGTATAGTTGAGAGAAAACTGCAATCTCATTACGCTCCACAACAAACCGAACCGGCAAAGTTGCATCGTTTTGGGTATTACTTGGGCCAAGAATCAGCCGTCCCACTACGCCCATTTTTACTGTTATCAGACCGTTTGATACAATGCAGTTTCGAGACTGCCCATCAATAACCGCTTGATATTTCAATGCCTGCGCATCGCCAACACGGTTGTTCACATAAGAAAAAACCGCTTCACCACCACGCCTCACTTTAATTGGGGGACACTGGGTGGCAATCGCAGGCAATGCGGTGGATTGTATCTGGGATATTTGGGCTGCTGTGGGGGAGGTTTGTGCCAACTGAGCTGTAGTATCAGCACTGCCGCCCATAAGTGAGCCAACGCCGCACCCGGCCAGCACAATGGACACCACACCTGCGCCTGCAATATTTTTAAGTAAGCGCACTGCGCCATTATACCCAAAGGGGATTTGAGGGTTGCGAAATTTCATTTTACTACTCAAACTTACATATTGTTTCATTTGTTTATCACATCAAGCGCGAAGTGCATCTAAAATACTTGATGCTGAGGAATTTATTGGCTGACCTGAATTTTCATCCACAAAAACCGCCTGAACAACTCCGTCTTGAATTATTAATGCTGAACGCTTGCACCTTATTCCTAACCCGCCCGCACTCAGATCTCTTTCCAGTCCAAGAGCTTCTGTCATTTTTGCATCAAAATCGGCAATAAATTCAATCTTTCCCAGTGCACCTTGAGATTGTGCCCATGCCTGCATTACGAAGTGATCGTTGACTGAAAGGCAAACAATATTTGTAACACCCAATGCTGAAAACTCCTCAACATTGTCAACATATCCAGGCAAATGATAGCTATTGCAGGTGGGAGTATAGGCACCGGGCAACGTGAATAACACTGTTTTGCCCTGCCCCAACCAATCATGAACAGACACCTGCGCTGAAGGGGCCGCGCTGACACGCCACACATTCAGGTCGGGAATTTGTTGCCCTGGTTCAATTTGATTTGAATTGCTCATTAATATCCTTGGGTATTCTCAATTCGTCTTTAAATGCTTTTTAGCGAACCTATTCACTCAAAACGAGCGGCATCGAGTATTCATACGGGCCATCAGGGGACATAAATGTAAGGGTGAGATTTTGTCCCACCAGTTCTTCCATTCGGTCCCCGCCCAGCTTCTCAAAAGCAACTAGGCCGTCTATTGGGCTTTTTTGAGGCATGCCAAACATCACAAAGCTGTCTTGTATTGTTGGAATCATGCTTTGTGCATCAATATCAGAATTAATCAATTCAATCCGCAGTTTGTCGGTTTCCATGTCATAATATACCCGGCCAAAAGGGTTTTGCGCCTGGTCCCAGGGAATGGGGGAATTGGCAATGGTCTGGGCAATCTGGAGTGCCACCCGATGATCGCGGGATATAAATGTCAGGTCATGGGTTACCTGCACGCTCACCGGGATACAAATCTCGGAACATACGCCAAGAACAAGCTTTAGGTCCAATTGTGGGTTATCGGAATTCACCTGCACTCTTATCGGCAAAATCAGGTTGCTCTGATAGACATAATCCACATATCCAAAGGTTTCCAGACGTTGGGGAAACGGCCAGATGATTTCCACTTCCCCAAGTCCAACGGAATTGGAATTGTCCAGTGTAATCGGGATGCCTGTTTCACCGGGCACGCGCCAATAGGTCTTGGTGCCGGGGGGCATTTGCAGTTCCATAGCCATCAGAGTTTCAGAACCCGATGTCAAGACGTCAGAAAATATAAGCCGCAACCGTGTATCGGGTGCAACCTCGACCCAGGGGCTTTGACCGGCGTGTGCAATAGTTGTAAAAACCAGGAAAACAAAGGTAAGAAGAATTTTGTACATTTCGGACATGTAGCCCAAACTTTGCAAACATGAAACAAAAGAACGATCAGACCTTCGTGAGCGATTGAATGAGAATGATTGCAGCGCATCCATTTGAGCGGTAAGCTAAGCGTATGAAGCCTCTAAAAAGAAAACGCGTCCAAAAAAATCTGCTTTCAGACCACAAAGTCCCTGGTCCGGGGATGGTCTCACTTCAGGGGCATTTTCTGGTAGCTATGCCCTTGATGATGGACAAGCGCTTTAAGGAAAGTGTTCTATTTGTAGTGGAGCACAATTCAGAAGGGGCCATGGCCATCGCCATCAACGACATTTTGCCCAATATTTCTTTTGGAGACGTTTTGAGCGATATCGAGTTAAGTACTTCCCCTGAAGCAATGAACCGAAGGATCGAAGTGTCTGAACAGTTGGCGGGCCAGCCGGTTTTACGGGGTGGACCTGTGCAAACCGGACAGGGATTTGTTTTGCACTCAACGGATTTTGAAGTGGTGGAAAAGGCTTTCCGGATTAATTCTGAAATATCTCTTTCGGCAAACCTGCAAGTGCTTAAAACCATGGCTATTGAAGATCATTCCACAGAATCCCTGTTTGCTTTGGGTTATTGCGGATGGAGCCCGGGGCAGCTTGAAGATGAAATTGCCCAAAACTCCTGGTTAACGGTTCCCCATAGTTCAGAACTGTTGTTTGAGACTGCATTTAGTGCCAGATATGATAAGGCGTTGGCACTTATTGGTGTCAGCCGCGCTTCACTAAGCGCATTTAGCGGGCGCGCCTAAATTCTTTTTTATTTGAAAAGCACTTCGCAAAAAAACATTATTTTGAATATTGAGCGGCCAGTTTTCGGTGCAATTCATTTCCGGTCATGGCTTGGTCATAGACATATCCCTGAGCCATCTGACAATCCAGTTCACGCAAACGCTCCAGCTCATCAGCGGATTCAACGCCCTCGGCAACAACGGCCAAACCCAATTCGTTAGCAAGTGAAATTATTGCACGCATAATTGGTGTCTGCGTATGCGCCATTCCTGAATTGTCGCTCATTTGAACAAATTGTGCGGGGATTTTTACCGTATCAAAGGGAAAGCGATGTAGATAAGAAAGCGAAGAATGGCCCGTGCCAAAATCATCAAGCGCCAGCCCAACTCCCAGTTCCCTAAGGGCACTCAATACAAAAGCAGAATGTTCCGGGTTGATCATTACCTGACTTTCCGTCACCTCCAGTTTCAAATGCTTAGGCAAGGAGGGGTTTTCTGTCACCCTCGTTCGCAAATCATTGAGCAGAGACTGGGTGGATAGTTGGGTCGTGGAAAGATTGATGGAGACGAAAAATGCTTCGTCCAGTGGGAAAGTATTTATCCAGTCGCCAATCTGGTTGACCGCCTGACGCAGTGCCAGTCGCCCAAGTTTTTCGATCAGGCCGGAACGTTCCGCCAAGGGAATAAATTCAGAAGGTGAAATCAATCCCTTGCTTGGATGATTCCAGCGCATCAATGCCTCTGCACCCATAATCTGGTTTGAGTGAATATCATGTATCGGCTGATAGTGGACTTGTAATTCGCCTTCGTTCATCGCCCGTTCAAGATCTTTTTCAGAGGCCTCTGCATAGGCGGCAATTGAGCGCGCCGAGGCGCGATAGGCTTCAATTCGGTCGCCGCCCAGTCGTTTGGCATAATACATGGCCAATTCCGCATCACGCAGAACCTCCTGGGCATTGGCGGTTCCATTATCAAAGATAGTAATGCCGATGGAGGCAGTCAGTGTAACGTCCTGATCCCCGAAATTAAACGGTGTGCGCAGGGCGCGGCGCATCTGCTCGGCAATCTCAGCGATTTTAGTTGCACCGTTGTTCGAGGTCAAAACTACACCAAACTGATCTCCGGTAAGTCGCGCCAATGTATCCATGGGTTGCATAACCCGCGCAATTCGCCGAGAAACAGCCAGGAGCACAGAGTCAGCTGCCGATTGCCCAATGCGCTCATCGAGCAAAGAAAACTCATCAAGATCAACAATCAATACAGCGGGTTTTGAGCCATTGGCGGACCGGGCGCGCATCAGGGCACGGTCTAGGCGGTCCAGCAAGAGTTGTTTGTTGGGCAGGCCGGTCAAACTGTCATGCACCGAGTCATGGAGTAATCTTTCGCGCGCCGCCCGCTCATCAGATACGTCCTGCAAGGAGCCAACAATTCGAGAAACAGCAGCATCATTACCAAGAACCGGCTTTACCCGCATGCGAAATACCCGATAGGTGCCATCATGAATTGCAATGCGGATATCTAAACTCGCTTTACCACGACGCAATTCCACCAGCGTATCAAGGGCGGTGCGAAAACGATCGCGATCTTCCTCATGTACACGATCAAGCCAGATTTTTATCGACCCTCGCAAAGTCCCCGGTCGCTCACCCAGTCTTTGATTAAGCTCGCTGGAAACACTCACCCGGTCCCGCTCTATGTTCCAGTCAAAAACGAAATCACCAGACCCGGTCATAGCCAGCGCCCGCCGCTCTACCTCTGATAAAGACCCAAGGGAAACCTGTCCTTCCGCAAAGGCGTGTTGCACTGTGGTAAACCCGATTAACATCACAATAAGTACAAGGCCGCCGGCAACAGCTGGTTGCGCGATATCATTGGAAACCTGGCCGGTAAGCACCATCCAGCCAAATATCAGCCAGGCAAAATATATGATCCAGGTGGGCACCAGCATCACCGCCCGGTCATACCCGCGCAACGCGAGCAATAAAATCAACACGAAGCCCAATATACCCAGAAGCACCAGCACGGTGCGGGCAACGGTTGCCGCAATCTGAGGTTGGAGAAAGGCAAAGGCAATCAGGGCAAGCATGACGGCGGACAGGGCAAGCGCCAGATGTAGAAAACGTAAATGCCAACGATGTAAGTTCAAATAGATAAACAAGAACCCGAACAAAGTTGTGGCCAACCCTGCTTCAGCGGCGGCGCGATAGGGTTGAATAGATCCATTTCCAACTCCAATCAATCGTCCAAAAACGCCAAAATCAATCAAAAGATAGATCAGAACCGCCCAGGAAAATGCTGCCGTTGCAGGGAACACGCCCCGCCCCTTTACCACGAACATGATGGTTAAAAATACAGCGGCTAATCCGGCAATTCCCAAAACTGTACCGCGGAAAAGTGTAAATGAGTTCACATAGTCACGGTAGGCGTTGGGCTCCCACATAAATAATTCAGGGAGTTCACCATTGCTCAACTCAGCGACGAAAGTCACTGTTGCACCTGGGTCAAGAATAATTTCAAATACGTCCGCCTCAGGGTCTGCCTGACGCTGGGGGCGCAAACCGGCACTCGGGGTCAAAACAGCAATACGTTCAGCTCCAAGGTCCGGGCGAAATATTCCAGAGCCGGGCATGCGGAAAAAAGGGGCGACCAAAAGGCGTTCAATTTGAATGTCAGAGGGGTTGCTCAGGGCGAACAGTGCCCATTTGGGGTTGGTGCCCTCTTTGGCGGCCAATACTTCAATCCGGCGAACGATGCCATCTGCGCCCGGGGCAGTGCTTAGACGCACGCGCCCATCGGCACCGGGAACAATATCCACGGCGGCGCTGAGGTTAACAGCGTTTACATCCGGTGGAGTTGCAATCACCTCAAATGCTTTGCTTGCAACAGCAAAGCTTAAGAAAAATACAACCATCACCGCCAGACTAACAATATTACGCATGTTCGTCGGCTACTTACAGATCGCTTCAGTGCTGACTGAGCCTTGCACGATCTTCCCCTTGTTCGAAGCTGTTCCGAGTGCCAAAATTTTGTTTTGAACGCTCAATAACGTGCTCATATTATACCTTTTGCTTGCAAGCGGCGCGCAACCTGTCTTGCAAGCCCCCGCAGTCCCCTTGGTAACGGGGATTTGGTTTGGCTTCAAGCACATAGATCAATTGCCCTTAATTGTCGCATAGCGCGTTGCCGTTAATCCATAAAGATTGTGGTCTTGATATGTCCCCCCAATCTGCAAAAATTCTTCTGCGAAACCCTCCTTAACAAATCCCGACTTAGTCAAAACTTTTATTGAATTTTGATTGTGCGGCAGACAAGCTGCATGAATTCTTTGCAATTTCAGGCTTTCAAATGCAAAACTCAGACAAAGGTTCATTGCACGGCCCATATAATTTTTTCCCACATAATTGTATCCCAGCCAATAACCCAGGTTGGCATGGTTGGCTGCGCGATAGCGAATATTTGACAGGGTAATGCCGCCAACAAGTTGTTCACTTTTAGGGGAGGAGGGCTGAGGTGATGTGTCAAAAATGAAAAATGAAAACCCTGTTTTTTTATCGGCTATCTCAGCATAGTTTTTAACCCGTCGAGCAAAATGAGTACGGGAGGGAGGTTTTTGTGGCCATTTAGGTTCAAACGGTGTTAGAAATTCCTTGCTTTGAGTTCGTAATTGCAGCCATTGTGAATAGTCACTCTTTTGCGGTAATTGCAAACAAATGCCCTGCCCTCTTAATTGTAAACTGGGTGACTTTTTGAACAATTCAAACATCAAATCACTTGGAAAAATGACTGACTATTTCGTTATATTCAGGCAGGTTTTTCACCGGACCGTTTGCAGCAATTGACAAATTATCGCTAGAGAAAAGCTGTGCAGCGATTTCCTTCACCCGATCAGCATCAATCTTGTTGATCCGTTCAATGGTCTCGCTCATTTCAATAGTGCGTCCCCAAAGTATCTGTTGACGGGCCAACTGGCCGGCACGGGCACCCGGACTTTCAAGGGACATCAGCATGCCTGCGCGAATTTGATTGCGTACCCGCATGACCTCTTCATCGGAAATTTCATTAATCCCGGAGCGCAACTGATCCAGAATAACCTTAACCAGTTCCCCAACATCGGCTTCGCCGGTGGATGCGGAAACGCCAAAAACACCACTGTCTGCAAAGGCCCAGTGAAATGCATATACGGAATAACACAGGCCCCGTTTTTCACGCACTTCCTGAAACAGGCGCGAACTCATGCCCCCCCCAAGAATAGAGGCGAGGATTTGCGTTGCATAAAATCCATCTGAATTATAGGGCCGCCCCTCAATGCCCAATATAATCTGGGCCTGCTCCTGATCCAGAATTTTTCGTTTATCCCCGCCCATATAATTGGCCTTAACCGGCTTCAAATCGCCCTCTGATTTCAAATTAGAAAACCGCTGATCAACCATATCCACAAGCTGTTCGTGGTTTACGTTACCTGCTGCTGAAACCACCATCCGGTTTCCCACATAGTTGCGATCCATATAAGAACGGATTTCATCGGGACCAAAGCTTTTGACAGACTCCACAGTTCCAAGAATGGGCCGCCCAATTGCCTGATCAGGAAAGACAGCCTTTTGAAACAAATCAAACACCTGGTCATGAGGGTCATCAAGGGAGGCACCAATTTCCTGTTCAATCACGTGTTGTTCACGGGTCAGGTCTTTGGGGTCAAATACCGAGTTACAAAGAATATCTGAAAGAATATCTGTCGCCAGGGGCACATCGTCTTTGAGAACACGCGCAAAATATCCGGTATGCTCAATGGAGGTTGCCGCATTTAACTCACCACCAACCTGCTCAATTTGCTCCACTATCTGACGGGAGGTGCGGGTTTGGGTGCCCTTAAAGGCCATATGTTCGAGCAGGTGAGAAATGCCGTTTTCTTCCTTGCGTTCCCAACGCGAACCCGCTTTCACCCAAACGCCAATGGAGGCACTTTCAAGGTGAGGCATATGATGGGTCAGCACTGTCATGCCATTTTCTAGTTTGGTGCTGGTAACGCTCACAAATTTGCTCCTTTGACGCACGTCATTTTATTCAGCCCTTTATTGCAGGTACTGAAATTTTTCTCTTTAAGCGGGGGTGACCCGGCCGCGAATATAATTTTGAACCAGTTGAAGATCGTTGGCCAGTCGATCACACTTTTCTGTTCTATCAAGAAGGTCCGCCAGCCAATCTGGCAAAGCAGGCTCCACATTCGTTGCAGCTTGAACAGCTGCGGGAAATTTCGCCGGATGGGCAGTGGCCAAAGTAATCATGGGACTATTGGCAGATTTTTTTTGACGCGCAACCGCTATGCCAACCGCAGTGTGCGGGTCCAGCAGATAGCCGGATGCGTCAAAAGTTCCTTTTATAGTTTCTTTGGTTTTGGCTTCGCTCGTTGCCCCGACACCGAAGTCGCCAGCTATTTCCTTGAGTACATCCGGGGCGATTTCAAAGCCACCTGATTGCGTCAGTGAATTCATCATTGCCCGCACTTTTGCCGGTTCGCGCCCGGTTGCCTCAAACAACAAACGCTCAAAATTTGACGATACCTGAATATCCATAGAAGGGCTGGAGGTGGCAGCAACTTCCCCCGTTTGGTACTGGCCCGTTTCCAGAGCACGGCGTAAAATATCGTTGGAGTTGGTAGCAATCACCAACTGATCTATGGGCAGGCCCATTTGTTTTGCTGCGTATCCAGCAAATATATCACCAAAATTTCCCGTGGGTACGGTGAAACTGACTTTGCGCAACGGTGCTCCAAGGGAAAGCGCCGCAGTAAAATAATATACAATTTGCGCAACTATGCGGCCCCAGTTAATGGAATTAACCCCGGACAATTGCACCTCATCTCGAAAGCCGGCATCAAGAAACATGGATTTGACCAGATGCTGGCAGTCGTCAAACGATCCATCGATGGCAATATTATGCACGTTTTTATCCAGTACAGTGGTCATTTGACGCCGCTGCACTTCAGAGACCCGACCATGGGGATGCAGAATAAAAATATCTGTATTTGATCGGCCGCGAAAAGCCTCGATTGCCGCCGAGCCGGTATCGCCTGAAGTTGCCCCTACAATGGTTGCACGCTGGCCGCGTAAACCCAGAATATGGTCCATAATCCGCGCCAGCAATTGCATGGCAACATCCTTGAAAGCCAACGTTGGCCCATGGAACAATTCTAATACAAAATGGCCTGGCTCAAGCTCAATTAGCGGTGCAACGCTTGGGTGGCGAAACGTGCCATAAGCACGTGCAATCATATCTTTGAGGGTTGCATCGTCAATTTCCCCGTCCACAAATGGTGAAATTACTGCAAAAGCGACCTCTTCATAGGAAGAGTGGGCCATTTGTGCGAGTTGCCCCTTAGTCATTTGCGGCCAGGTTTTGGGCAGGTACAGGCCACCATCTGGTGCCAAGCCCGCCAGAACGGCATCACAAAAGCCCAGGTTTGCAGCCTGGCCACGGGTCGATGTATAAATCATTGGGTGACTTATCCTTGAATGGATGGCAGTTGTTTTTCGGGCGACATTAGTCAATGGCTACTAAAGGTGCAACCGCCCATATCAGGTTCATTTGCCATCAGGTTTTTTTCGGGCATTCAGCCACCAGAACAAAATAAGTATTGGCGTTAACAAAGCCAATGAATACCAGGTGAGCGCATATTCAAAATGCCGGTTGATAATTGTAAGTTTTGTCTCTCCCCCTTGGGGCAAAGCGCCCAGTTCGCCCGCATCGGCATTGAGATAGATCGGCAAAATGTTTGGCGTATCTAAATCAAGAAAAAGAGACAGACGTTCTACATTTCGCACCCATTCAATTTTGTTTTCAAAGTCGGCGCCGGGAGTAAAACTGTTTTCCTCTTCGCTCATTCGCGCAATTCCGGTGATCGTTAAAACACCCGTTGGACCTGCACCCCCATCAACAAATTGTGCAGCCTGATTTTCTGGCACAAACCCGCGATTAACAAAAAGCACACCGCCCCCTTCAAGCTTTAACGGGGCCACAATCCAGTAACCGGGGCCCGAAAAACTTCCATTTGCATCTTCAAGGGCGGTAAATACACGAACGGTTTTTGTGTGATCAAAGCGTCCGGTGACGCTTAGCGGGCGAAAGTCATAAATTTCAGGATCAAACCCCACCCATTCAGCAATTGGGGGAAGCGATGCAGGAGGCAAATCAATTCTCTGCTCAATTGCTGAGATAAGAGCTTCTTTTTGCTGCAGGCGATTGACCTGCCAGTTGCCAAGAAAGGCAAACAGAGCCGTCAGTGCCAACATAAAAAATATAAATCCTAAATTGCCGGACCCTGCCTTTTTGATGTCTGATCCACTTTGTTCTGCGTTACTCAAATCGTCCCTCATGTGCATCATTGCAATAAATCAGAGTGGCTTTCACTCCCTTAAACGGGCGTAACAATGCAATCGCCAGAATGATAGTCAATGGTAGCCACAACATTAAGTGTATCATATTCATAACCGCGGAAGTCACTGATCCGGGCCGGGTTGAGATAGCTGCAGAGCAACATTCATTTTATTGGCCATTTAATAACCAGATTTTGCAAAAAGAAAAAGCGCGCCCCACAGAGGCGCGCCTTTGACCCAAAGAACCCCTCCTTTGAGTTTATCAATGGGCGATAACAGCTCCCACAGAACCCCAAACATATATCGAGGCGAACAAGAACAGCCAAACCACATCCACAAAATGCCAGTACCAGGCGGCAAATTCAAAACCCAGATGTTGTTTGGAGGTAAAATGTCCCTTCATCATTCGGGCCAGACACACGAT
>JAJRRJ010000054.1 GCA_024279575.1 Alphaproteobacteria bacterium
CCATCTTTGCCAAGGTGTCCAAAAATTTGATTGAGGAAACCTGGCACATTATTTGTAAACCCGATGTCAAACAATGAAATGATCAGGTCATAGTCGGTGTGTGGAAGGTGCAGATTTTCGGGATTGCATGTGGTTTGGTTTTTTCCTGCGAGCAGGGTGGAGATTTTTTGGAGTTTTATCTGGCCGGAAACTGAAGCGAAAGTATCGGGGATTGGCTTAGGGGAAGGGGCCAATAGCAATGCTTTGGGGAACGCTCGAGAAATATTTTTCAACCGATCGGCAAGGTCCGTGACCACAAGTGATGTGATAAAATCCATGGATTGTCCGGATCGAGGTAATAGTTTGTTTTTGACTTTTTCCCGGTCAAAAATTTTTGGAATCTGGCTCATGGGGAGCGTTGTAAGCAGTTGGCGCGTCGATCACAAGACACTGTCATTTACCTGTGCCAGTATGTGGTATGGACAAAAATACTCCAATTGAACTTCTGACAAAATTTATGCCCGCACTTAAGCAGGCCGGGGGCGTGTTGCTTGATCAGCTTTATCCCCCCTCGTGTGTGCATTGCGGGGCGGGTAATCTGGGCGGGCATGGGGCCTCAAATCTTTTATGTGCCCAGTGCTGGGGGAATCTGCGCCCTATTACCAGGCCGCTTTGTCCCCGCCTGGGTCTTCCGTTTGATTTTGATCTGGGAACAGAAGGCTTAAGTGCGCAGGCGATTGCAGACCCGCCCCCCTATCAACGGGCGCGAGCCGCCTGTGTTCACAACGGGGTGGCGCGGACATTGATTTCAAAGCTGAAATTTTCTGACAGGCCGGAACTGGGGAAATTTTGCGCTACGCTTATGGTATCGGCGGGGCATGAATTATTTGAAGACAAAGAAAATGGAGAATCGCCGGTTCTGGTTCCTGTTCCTTTGCACCGACGTCGCCAATGGCAGCGCCGTTACAATCAGTCCACACAATTGGCGCAGGCTCTTGGGGCGCTCAGGGGATTAGATGTGGAGCCGTTTATTGTGCAGCGGGTCAAATCAACGCGGCCTCAAATCGGGCTGAGTGCTGAACAGCGCAAGCGCAATCTGGCCGGGGCATTTGTTGCGCAGCCAAGTCTTGTGGAGCGGTTGCGCGGACGTAGAGTGGTGATTGTCGATGATGTTATTACCACTGGATCGACGATAAATGCTTTGACTAAAGTTCTGCAGGGGGCGGGGGTTGAGCGGATTGATGTTATCAGCTTTTCGCGGGTTGTTATTGGGATTGATGATAGTTTATAGGGGGGCAACTTTTTTTGATCGGAAATTTAGACATGGCTAAAATCGAAATTTTTACCACCTCCAGTTGCCCCTTTTGTTTTGCGGCAAAGAATTTGCTGGATAAAAAGAAAGCGCCCTATGAGGAAACAGAAGTTTCTGACCCTGTTAAAAGAGCAGCAATGATTGAGCGGACAAAGGGGCGCCGGTCAGTGCCGCAGATTTTTATTGATGACTTTCATGTGGGGGGATTTGATGATCTGGTAGAGTTGGATCGGGCGGGAAAACTGGACCCGCTCCTGGTGCAATAGGGAGTTTTTGTGGCCTGTAATCTTAAAGTCAGCGTTGCTCAAATGTGTGCGGGGACGGATCCGGAGCGAAATCTTGAGCGGATCGGTGAGTTGGCCAGTCAGGCCGGGGAACAGGGTGCTCATTATCTGCTTACACCTGAAATGAGTGTTGCGTTTGTTGAAAATGTTGATCAGCTCATAAAAGTGGCCCAAAGGGTGGAGGGAAATGTTGCACTTGAAACATGTGCAAAAATTGCACGTGAGTGTGCATTGTTCTTGCATATAGGTTCTTTGGCGATTGCGCGTGAGGACGGGCTGTTTGCCAATCGCAGTGTTCTGTTTGACCCGGAGGGGAACATTGTTAGCCTATATGACAAAATTCATTTGTTTGATGCCGATGTTGAGGGCGATGACGCATATCGCGAAAGTTCAATTTATGTGGGCGGCAAAAAAGCCACTTTGGCACAAATGGGCAATATTAATGTTGGACTGAGTATTTGTTATGATGTGCGTTTTGGTGCGCTCTATCGGGAATTGGCCAAAGCGGGGGCGCATATAATTGCAGTGCCAGCGGCTTTTACTGTCCCCACAGGCAAAGCCCATTGGGAAGTTTTATTGCGGGCGCGGGCGATTGAGACGGGTTGTTTTGTTCTGGCAGCTGCGCAAGGGGGGATGCATGAAAATGGTCGACAGACTTTTGGCCATTCAATGATTATTGATCCCTGGGGGAAAATCATTACCTCCTTTGAGGATAACTCGAGTGGGTTGATTTTTGCCGAGCTGGATTTTGATCAGATCAAGCGGGCGCGTCAAAGCGTGCCGGCTTTGCAAAATGAAACAGAGTTCAGATTGTAAGAATTTTGTTTAAGCGTTAACCATAATGGGATATGAAAATGCCTGTACGGGGGTAAGCTAATTTGTTTTTTGGGAAATGTTACCGTGATTCAATATGCGTTAGTTTGTGAAAATACCCATCAGTTTGAAGCCTGGTTCAGAAGTGCGGTGGCCTATGATGACCAGATTAAAATGGGCGTTGTCAGCTGTCCGATATGTGCCACCAGCAAAGTGAACAAGGCCCTTATGGCCCCGGCTGTCGGGCGCAAAGGCAACTCTCGGTCTTTGGAGAAGAATGGCGATCAGGAAAAAAGCGAGGGCGCTTCTGTTAGTCTTTCCGCCGGCCACCCTGAACAGAAAAAGTTGCAACAGGCTATTCGCCAATTACGGGAAAAAATTACTTCCGAGGCGGATTATGTCGGGAATAAATTTGCCAGCGAAGCGCGTAAAATTCACGATGAAAAGGCGGAGCCGCGCGGTATCTATGGGGAGGCCACCCCGGAGGAAGCCGCCAGTTTGATTGAGGATGGGGTGGAATTTATGCCCCTGCCTGCGCTGCCTGAAGAGCAGAATTGACCCTGCCAGTGTTGCCTGATGTTTCTGCCATGTGTTGTTTTGTTTGCTAAGGGGCGGCGCATGGCCATTGTTGAACTTATGTTGTAAATATCCCGTTGTCGCTTAAACCTTGCTGGAAAAGCTTTGTTTGGTCAGGAATGTATCAAGGTGTTTGCTCGCGTATTCATTTTTGCTGTTTTGCTTTTTGGGTTGTCTTCAATTTCTGCCCGGGCGTTCGGGTTTGCCGATGAGATCATCTATTTCGTGATGGTTGATCGCTTTGCGGATGGGACAACTATAAATAACAGGGACGTGGACCCGAACAATCCTCTGGCTTTTCAGGGGGGAGATCTGGTGGGCTTGCGCGAACAACTGGACGAGAGTGTTGACCTTGGGGCAACAATGATCTGGATAACACCCGTGATTTTGCAGATAGATGAGCCAATAGATCATAGTAACGGGCAGTTTTATCCCCATCATGGGTATTGGGCCAGTGATCTGAATGCCATTGATCCACGGTTTGGTACTTAGGGTGATTTGATGGCCCTGGTGGATGGGGCTCATGAACGGGGCCTGAAGGTCATTCTGGATGTGGTTTACAATCATCTTGGATACGGGATGGAAAATGACCCTGAATTTTCGCACTGGCTGAGAAGTGGGGAGAGTTGCGGGGGGAGTAATCCGGTTACCATGTGTCTTGCCGGTTTGCCGGATTTTCAAACCGAATTGCCAGAAGTTCGAAAATATTTGTTTGAGGCCAATATCGGACTGGCGGAGCGGGTGAAACTGGATGGTTTTCGACTGGATACGGTAAAGCATCTGAGCCATGACTTCTGGCAGGAACATCGTGGTGAAGTTGATCGGCGGCTCGGCAAGGATTTTTTGCTCCTGGGCGAGGTATGGGATGCGGATAGGTTTGTGGCGCGCGACTATTTCGCCAATGATGAGATGGATGCGCTGTTTGATTTTTCCTTTCGTGACCGGGTGATAAAACTGGTGAGCGGGGTTTATGATGCGGCAAAGTTCGGGCGATATCTGAGCAAGCGCCATGATGTAGCCGAGGGGTATTTTCTGGCGCCGTTTTTATCCAATCACGATATGCCGATGCTGCTCTCAATGTTTGGCGGGGACACGCAATCTCTGGCGATGGCGGCAACAATAATGATGACAATTGAGGGACCGCCGGTCATCCCCTATGGCGAAGAAATCGGGCGACGTGGTGGCGTGTGGCCGGATAACCGGGAGGTAATGGCCTGGGGTGAGCGGGATATTCTGCCAGGGGCCGGGTTGGCGCGGAACGAGGAATTGCGGCAGGTTTTTATGGACCTGATTGCCTTGCGCAAAGAGCGGGCATCTTTGCGCGGGGGAGAATTTGAGGTAATTTATTCAGATGAAAATGTGCTGATTTATGGGCGTGGTGAAGACGCATTGGTGGCCATCAACCGTTCAGACAGGCTTGTGACGCTCAGTTTGGAAGATATTCCTGTTGAAAGTTTGTGGAGTTTAGTATTTTCCAGTGTAGGTCGTGAAGCAGGTGAAATTGCTGTGCTACCGGCCCGTTCAGCGCAGATATTTTTTAATACTTTTGCCACATATGATGATTGAGCGGGCTAATCTGTTCAGGACTTTTCAGCCAGCAACATATAGTTCACTGACATATCACGACTCTTGCGCCATTGATCGTGCAGGGGATTAAAGCTGACGCCGCAACGGTCACGAATGCTCATTTTGTGGCGGGAAATAATGGAGATAATTTCTTCGGGGGTGAGAAACTTTTTGAAGTCGTGGGTTCCTTTGGGCAGCCATTTCAGGACATATTCTGCGCCAACTATTGCCAGTGCGTAGGCTTTGGCGGTGCGGTTGATGGTGGCAATGAACATTAGTCCTCCGGGTCTGACAAGCTCTGAGCAGCTTTTAAGATAGAGGGGCACATCGGCCACATGTTCCACAACTTCCATGTTGAGAACAACGTCAAATTGTTTGCCTTTGGCCGCCAGCTCCTCTGAGGTGGTGGCCAGATAGGTGATGTCCAGACCGCTTTGTTCAGCGTGTATTTTTGCTATGGCAATGTTGCGCTGGGACGCGTCGGCGCCGGTAACGGTTGCGCCAAGTCGGGCCATGGGTTCGCACAACAGGCCACCGCCACATCCGATGTCCAGAATATTTAGCCCTTCAAACGGATAACGTTTGGTGCCATCAAGTTTGAAACTTGCAAGAATGTGTTCGCGAATATAGGCGAGGCGCACCGGATTGAATTTGTGCAGGGGCTTGAACTGGCCTGATGGATCCCACCATTGTTCAGCAAGATCAGAGAATTTTTTGACTTCAGAGTCGTTGATCGTTGTGGCGGCCATAATGGATAAGTCCTGCAAATAGTTTTACTTGTTCTAGATCATTTGATGCGCAGATGGAATTGATTTTGCCGATATTTACCCTTTCAGTATTTTGTAAAGGGTTTGCGGTTTCATTTTCGTTTGTGTTGGGTTAATGTAAATGTCCGGCCAAGACGGTTGTGGTTTTGTAAGCCAAATACCGCCCCCGACCTCTAACTGTTTCACGCTTGATAATAAGCGCCGTCTGACTGCGCATGAGTTGATATATGGCTTACCAAAATCATGTTTATAAATCCGCTTTACTAAATCAACTCGCTACAATTTTTCCGTTTTTATACTGGTTCCCTCAAATGACGAAGGAAACCGTTCGGGCGGACATGTTTGCCGGATTAACTGGCGCTGTAATTGTTTTGCCGCAAGGGGTGGCATTCGCCTTTATTGCCGGTTTGCCACCGCAATACGGCCTTTACACGGCGATGGTTGTGCCGATTGTTGCGGCGCTGTTCGGGTCTTCGCGACATTTGATTTCCGGGCCGACAACAGCCATTTCAATCGTGGTGTTGTCAACAATTCCAGGATACGCGGAACCAGGGACATCTGAGTTTATTTCCCTTGCGTTGACGATGACATTCCTTGCCGGGGTCTATCAGCTCGCGTTTGGTTTGGCGCGGCTTGGAATTCTGGTGAATTTTGTTTCCCACACAGTGGTAATTGGATTTACCGCCGGGGCAGCAATTTTGATTGTTACCAGTCAGATGAAAAATGTGCTGGGTGTGGATGTTCCCAAGGGGGAATCTTTTTTTCGCACCTGGGTGCATGTGTGGGATCAGGCCGGCAGCATAAATATTGCAGTTCTGGCGGTGGGACTGTTGACGCTTTTAAGTGCTATTCTGATTAAACGTTTAGTGCCGCGATTGCCAAATCTGTTATTGGCGCTGATTATTGGCAGTGTATTTACCGGGGTGTTTTTGCGCAGCAATGTGGACATAAAACTGGTGGGTGAAATTCCCGGTGGTCTGCCTCCGCTTTCGGTGCCAAATTTTGATCTTGAAGTATTGCGTGAAATTGCGCCTGACGCTTTTGCTGTGGCTTTGCTTGGGTTGATTGAGGCGGTATCAATTTCGCGGGCAATTGCATCCAAGTCTCATCAGCGTATTGATTGTAATCAGGAATTTGTGGGGCAGGGGTTGTCCAATATAGTGGGCAGTTTTTTTTCCTGCTATGCCGGGTCCGGCTCTTTTACCCGGTCAGGAATAAACTATGATTCAGGTGCGCAAACGCCTATGGCGGCTGTGTTCTCAGCGATTTTTCTTGCACTGATTGTTTTGTTGTTGTCGCCTCTGACTGCCTATCTGCCCATTGCAGCAATGAGCGGGGTCATAATGATGGTGGCCTATAGTCTGATTAATGTGAAACAAATCAAACACATTCTTGAATCGGACCCCTCTGAAGCGATTATTCTGGTTGCCACATTCTTTGCCACCTTGTTTTTGGAGTTGGAGTTTGCGATTTATCTTGGTGTGATTATTTCTCTGGTGGTGTTTCTTGGCCGCACGACATCACCGGAAATTGCCGTTCTTGCGCCTGATATTGATTCCAAATATGGCCGCCCAAAACTGACTGATGTGGAAAGCAAGCCGCTTAATCAGTGCCCGCATATGAAAATTATTCGAATTGATATGTCGGTTTATTTCGGCTCGATTAATTTCATTCAGTCAAAGCTTTTCAAAATCAGTGAACACGAAGGGCGCAAGCATATTGTTGTGCTAAGCAACGGGATCAATTTTATTGATCTGGCGGGGGCTGAAATGTTGTGTGAAGAGGCGGATCGGCTGGAAGCGGAGGGTGGGGGCCTTTATTTTGCCGGGCTGAAACCTGCGGTTTATCAATCGTTTGGCAAGACCCACGCTATCAAGCATATTGGGAATAATCACTTTTTTGATGAAAAGCCTGCCGTTTTCAGAACCCTTCGGCGCCTGCTTAGAAAGCAGGGGAAATGTGAGGGGTGTGCGCTGAGGGTCTTTGCTGAATGTCGGGTGGATGATGAGAAAAACTCCCCTGACACAACCAAAAATAGGATATCCAAAAAGGCTGACGCTGCCTAAACCTCAGGCGGAGTTTGTGGTGTTGAATTTACGCCCGGTGCCGATGGGTGAGCGGTGTATTTGCTAAATTGGCATAAACGACATTTTCTGTTGCTGGTTGAAACCTTTGTCACTTTGTGCCATTTGAGCGCCGTGATTGTTTTCAAGATTTTTGCAGATTAGAAAATCTGTTGAGTGGAGCATGTTTCTTGTCTCGCATTGTGATGAAATTTGGCGGTACGTCGATGGAGGATCTGGAGCGAATTCGCCATGCTGCGCGTCATATTGAACGAGAGGTAAATGCCGGACATCAGGTGAGTGTTGTTGTGTCGGCAATGGCGGGAACCACCAATCAGCTTGTGGCCTGGTGTCAGGAAGCGTCTTCTTTGCATGATGCGCGCGAATATGATGCGGTTGTGTCCACCGGGGAGCAGGTGAGTGCGGGTCTGCTGGCTATCGTTTTGCAGGACATGGGAATATCGGCACGCTCTTTTACCGGATGGCAGGTGCCTATTAAAACCAGCGATGTTCATTCAGCTGCCCGCATTGAAGATATTGAGAGTGGATTGCTGGGAAAAAGACTGGACGAGGGGCAGGTTTGCGTTGTTACCGGGTTTCAGGGAATTTCCTCCGCCAACAGGATAACAACCCTTGGGCGGGGAGGGTCCGACACTTCCGCTGTGGCGCTGGCGGCGGCAATCAGTGCTGATCGGTGCGATATTTATACGGATGTGGATGGGGTCTACACGACCGATCCGCGTATTGCCCCCAAGGCGCAAAGGCTGAGCAGAATCAGCTTTGAGGAAATGCTGGAAATGGCATCGCTGGGAGCTAAGGTTTTGCAAACCCGTTCGGTTGAACTGGCGATGGCGCAGGGGGTTCGCCTTGTGGTGCGGTCAAGTGTTGATGATCCTGAGGCGGCGCAAGTTGCGCCGGATGGATCAAATTCAGGGGTGCCGGGCACCCTTGTATGTGATGAGGATGAGATTTTGGAAAAACAGATTGTTTCCGGGGTGACGCTGGCCAAGGCCGAAGCAAAAATTACCCTGCGTAGCGTAAAGGACAGGCCCGGTGTGGCGGCAGCTGTGTTTGGTGCATTGGCTGATGAACAAATTATCGTCGATATGATTGTGCAGAATATTTCTGATGACGGGCGCCAGACAGATATCACTTTTACCGTGCCTGACGCTGAATTTGACAAGGCGATGGCAGCTATTACATCTGATAAAGACCGGTTTGAATATGATTCAATTGCCGGGGCCAAGGGCAGTGCAAAGATATCGGTGATCGGGGTGGGTATGCGCTCCCATGCGGGTGTGGCAGCTTCGATGTTTAAGGCATTGAGTGAAAAGGGAATTAATATTCAGTTGATTACCACCTCAGAAATCAAAACCTCGGTATTGATCGAAGAGGAATATGCCGAGCTGGCTGTAAGGGCTTTGCATACATATTATGGGCTGGATAAAGACGAGGCCTGATTGTTTAACAAATAAAGGGCTGACATACGTCAGGCATCTTTCAAAAACATTGTGAGCGCAAAAATGGAACGCCCCAAGGACACAGGTACCAAGGCTATTGATAGCATAAAGTCCTCTGGGGGGCCTCGGGTTTTGTTGCGCGATTTACGCCAGACCATGGCTGAGTCGCTTGGAGGTCAGGAACGACTGGACAAAATTGTTGATCTGATTGCGCAGAACATGGGCGCAGAGGTGTGCTCGTTTTATGTTTTGCGGGATGATGCGGCGTTGGAGTTGTTCGCAACCCATGGTCTGAACCGCGAAGCTGTGCATATGACAACCCTTAGGGTTGGTGAGGGGCTGGTGGGTCTGATTGCTGCGGATGCTAAATCCCTGTCCCTTGATAATGCGCCCTCCCACCCCTCTTTTGCCTACAGGGCGGAGACGGGGGAAGATAAATTTCATGCTTTTTTGGGGGTGCCTGTTCTGCGGGCGGGTCAAACTCTTGGGGTTCTTGTCGTACAAAATGAAGCACGTCGGGTCTTTGGCGAAGAGGAAACCGAAGCGCTTTTGACCACCGCTACTTTGTTGGCTGAAATGCTTGCCACTTCTGAATTTGAGGCGCTTATCAAGCCGGGAGCGGATATTGATCTGCGGCGCCCCCGTTCATTTGAGGGGATGGGGTTTGCCGAAGGGGTGGCGCTGGGCCAGGTGGTTTTGCATGATCCGCGGGTGGTGGTGCGCAATTTTGTTGCCGATGATGTGGGGCATGAACGCGAACGGCTGGAGGCGGCAATCCGCACTATGCGGGTTTCTATTGATGATATGTTTACCTCCGGGGACATGCAGGTTTCCTCAGAACATCGTGAAATTTTGGAAAGCTATCGTATGTTTGCCCATGATCGGGGCTGGGTGCGGCGTTTGGCTGAGGCGGTCACGGGCGGGCTGACAGCGGAAGCTGCGGTTGAACGGGTTCAAAATGATATTCGTGCCCGCATGCAGCGTCAGAGTGATCCCTATATTCGAGATCGTCTGCATGATCTGGATGATTTAGCCAACCGCCTGCTCAGGGTTTTGACCGGGGCAAGCAGCCTGTTTGAGCAACGTGAGTTGCCCGATCACGCTATTATTGTGGCGCGTAACCTTGGGCCGGCTGAGTTGCTTGAATATGACCGTTCCCGATTGCGCGGGATAGTTTTGGAGGAGGGGGCCACGACTTCCCATGTGGCAATCATTGCCCGCTCGCTCGGTATTGTGGCGGTGGGGCATGCGGATCATATCGTTTCCATGTCGGAAACCGGAGATGATATTGTTCTTGATGGGTCTGAGGGGCGTGTGTTTTTGCGCCCAACGCCTGATGTTGAAGCAACATTTCTTGAAAAAATCCGATTAAGGGAAAAACGCCAGGAAGCCTATGCGGCTTTGCGCGATGTTGCTCCGGTGACCAAGGATGGCACGCACATCACGTTGCTGCATAATTCAGGTCTGGTGGCTGATCTGCCAGCGTTAAATGAAACCGGGGCTGAAGGGGTTGGACTGTTTCGCACTGAATTGCAATTTATGGTGGCCTCAAAACTGCCTCGGCTTGCTGAACAGGTTGAGCTTTATAAAGAGGCGATGGATTTTGTCGGAGAACGTCCGATTGTATTTCGTTTGCTGGATATCGGGGGGGACAAAGTTGTGCCTTATCTGCGTTCAGCTGCGGAAGAGAACCCGGCCATGGGATGGCGTTCTTTGCGTCTGGCTCTGGATCGGCCCGGTTTGCTGCGTACGCAAGTGCGGGCATTGTTGCAGGCGGCGCAAGGGCGGGCGCTAAAGATATTGGTCCCCATGGTGACTGAGACAGAGGAATATTGTCGGGCAACAGGTGTTATACAGCGTGAGGTTGAGCGACTGGCAAGAAGTGGTGCGCCGGTGCCTGAGAAACTGGAACTGGGGGCCATGATTGAAGTGCCTTCAATTTTATTTGAGCTGGACGAATTGTTAGTACATACGGATTTTATTTCCATCGGATCCAATGACCTTATTCAGTTTCTTACAGCAACAGACCGGGCAAATACGCGGGTGGCAAATTCGTACGATCCCATCGGAAAACCTCGTTTGAGAGCAATTAAACTGGTTGTGGACGCAGCCACCAGACACAATGTACCCTTGACAATGTGCGGGGAGTTGGCGGGTCGTCCGATGGAAGCGCTGGCTTTACTTGCAATTGGCATGACAAAATTGTCTATGGGGCCCTCCTCGATTGGTCCAATCAAGGATATGGTGCTTCGTTGCGATCTTGCTCCTATTGCGCAATCAATCGGGGCTGTGTTGTCCGGGGAGGACAGGGATCGAAATATTCGTGACTTACTCAACGAATGGGCCGATAAGCAAAACCTACCTATCTAGTAATGTCTTTGGGAAAATTCCCCAAGCTACTTAAATATTTGGAAATTACATGGCGCTTTTACCGCAGGAAAAACTTGAAGCTCTTGAGCTGAGATTTGTCACTCTTGAACAGGGGATGGCCGCAAATCCAGACCCGGAAACCTATGTGAAGCTGGCCAAGGAATATTCTGACCTTCAACCCATTATTGAACCCATTCGGCAATATCAGGGGGTTCTTGAGGCTATTGTGGATGCTCAGGAGATGATTGGTGGTGATGATAAAGAAATGGCACAAATGGCACAAATGGAGCTGGAGGAGCTTGAGCCGCGTCGCGAACAACTGGTGGCGGATATTCGGTTACTGCTATTGCCCAAGGATGCAGCTGATGACAAAAGCGTTATTGTGGAATTGCGCGCGGGAACCGGGGGCGACGAGGCGGCTCTTTTTGCTGGAGATTTGTTTCGCATGTATCAGCGCTATGCTGAACTTAACCGCTGGAAAGTTGAAGTGCTTGAGCAAAGTGAAGGGGAGATGGGTGGCTATCGGGAAATTGTTATGTCTATCACCGGGGTTGGTGCCTATGCGCGTCTGAAATATGAATCGGGCGTGCACCGGGTGCAACGGGTGCCTGACACTGAAAGTCAGGGACGTATTCATACTTCGGCGGCAACGGTTGCCGTATTGCCAGATGTGGAGGACGTGGATATTGAAATTCGGCAGGAGGATTTGCGTATTGATACCATGCGCGCTTCGGGGGCCGGGGGGCAGCAGGTCAACACCACTGACAGCGCGGTGCGCATTACCCATGAGCCAAGTGGCATTGTGGTGATTGCCTCGGAAAAAAGCCAGAATCAGAACCGCGCAAGAGCAATGAAGCTTTTACGCGCCAAGCTTTACGACGAGCAAAAAAGTGCACAGGACAAAGAGCGAGCTGATGCGCGGCGTGACCAGGTGGGTTCAGGGGATCGCAGTGAACGTATTCGTACCTATAATTTCCCGCAGGGGCGTGTTTCGGATCATCGGATAAATTTGACATTGTACAAACTGGATCGGGTAATTGCCGGGGATAGTCTGGACGAGTTGATTGATCCACTGATTACGGAACATCAAGCGGCACAATTGGCGGCGATGGATGACGTCTCTTAAATTGATTTTTTATCTATGAGTCTGACTGAAAACCAAATTGGCAGAATCTGGCGAGACCTTAAAAACAGATTTGAGCATATCAGCTCAACTCCGGGGCTTGATGGGCGGCTTCTGGTGGGCAAAGTTCTGGGTTTTGATAGTGTACAACTGGCATGTAATGAACATCGGTTTGTTACGCACGAGCAGTTCAAGGAAATTGAACGCCTGGCATTAAGGAGATTGTCCGGTGAGCCGGTGGCGCGGATTTTGGGTGCTAAGGAATTTTTCAGCCTGAATTTCAAATTGAATGAAGCAACTCTTGTTCCGCGCCCTGAAACTGAAATGCTGGTTGAACGGGTGATTGATCTTGGTCGGGGGATGAACGCCCCTTGTGTTCTGGAATTGGGAGTGGGGACCGGGTGCATTCTGATTTCAGTTCTTAAAAACATGGACAGGGCAAACGGGGTTGGGGTGGATATTAGTGCAAAGGCAATTGAGGGTGCTCGATATAATGCTGAAAAGCATGGGGTTGAGGCAAGAATCATCTGGCATGCGGGGTCCTGGTTTGAGCCGATTGTGGAAAAACCCAAATTTGATTTTATCGTCTCAAATCCGCCCTATATCGCAACTAAAATAATCGTAAATCTGGAGAGGGGGGTGCGGATATTTGATCCGGACATCGCTCTGGATGGTGGGGAGGACGGCTTGTTGGCTTACAATGAGATCGTTGCGGGTGCTTATGCCAGATTGAGGGACAGTGGACATCTGATATTGGAAATCGGATTTGACCAAGGGGAGGCCGGTATGGATCTGTGCCGACAGGCAGGATTTGATGCGGTGAAACTGTATGAGGATATGGGAGGTCAACCAAGAATGATTGAAGCAAAAAAGAAAGCGCCGGATTAACCGTTCAGTGTGAATATGCACCGGGTGGTAAAGATTTTACTTGGAAATACTGTGCGAACAGGTTAGGAATTGGATGCTGAAAATGGTGACCTGTTATTTGGGATAAAGTTCACCAAAGATGTCGGCAATCCGCTCATCGTTAAATAGACTGATATTAAGCAAATTCGGTTTTGACCAGTCTTTGAAAGCAAATCTCAAAATTCAAACCTTGAAAAACAAGTCTTGAAAATTGAGCAGAACTGAAACCACAACATTCAAAATGACGAAACAAAGTTTATGAGATCAAACCAAAAAAACAATCGCTCACGCGGTCGCGGCAACAATAACAACCGCAATAAAAATTCTAATCCTTTGACGCGTTCCTATGACAGTAATGGCCCTGATGTTCGGGTGCGTGGAAATGCCTCAACGGTTGCGGAAAAATACATGCAATTGGCGCGGGACGCCAATTCCGCAGGGGATTCTGTTGCGGCGGAAAATTATCTGCAACACGCGGAGCATTATTTTCGAATTGTTTCAACTGCCCAGGCACAACAGCTGGCTCAGCAACAGGCGCAAGCAGCGCGGGCTGAACAGCAACAACAGGGCCAACGTCAGCAGGAAAACCGCGGCGACAAGGGTGGAGATAGCGTTCAATCAGGAGATGCGACTTCAGCAGACCCTGCCAGCGAAGGCAAAGGAGGCGCAGAAATAGCTGACCAGGGCCAACAAAAGCCGCAGCGATCTTCGCGTGAGCGTCGTCCGCGGCGGCGACCTATCGCTGAAAAATCGGGCGTTGCGGAGGAGGCAAAGACCGACATTGCGCCAACAAGTACTACAAATGACCCGGCCAATGCACCACAACCCGAGGTGAGTGAATTGCCCGCATTTGTTACAGCTGACGCAGACAGTTCTGCTGCTGAATAGCTACTGAGAAGAAACAGGGCGGGGATTAAGAATACTGTTAAATAGGGTTCGATCTGAGTATTAAGACAAGCATGCTGGAGGTATCTATGGCATCCTATAATTATGATAAGTTTTCGGCTGACGAATATGACTTGAGTAATTTTGCGGGGCCAAAGGCCGGGGACAAAGCACCCGATGCGCTTTTTACAATGGCTGATGGGTCTTTCCGCCGATTACTTGACTTTAGCGAAGAATTTCTTGTGGTTGAGCTGGGCAGTGTAACCTGCCCTCTGTTTCAAAGCCGCCGCAAAACCATGGCGCAATTGAGTATTCACTATTCCCAAGTGAAATTTGTGGTACTTTATATCCGTGAGGCGCATCCGGGGGCTGAAATAAAACAACACGCTCAGATGCAGGATAAATATTTTAGTGCACAACAGCTTGATGATGGGAATGGCGACCTGCGCGAAGTGCTGGTCGACGATATTGAGGGGCATGCCCACAGGGCCTATGGAAGTTACCCCAATGCTGTTTTTATTATCAATCGTAACGGGTGTGTTGTTTTTACCTCAGACTGGAATGATGCGCACGCCACTGGTCGTGCGCTAAAGCTTTTACTGGCGGGGAAACCGGCCAATGTGCGCAGTTTCTTCAAGCCGGCGCATCCCAAAATTGGAATAGAAACGTTCAAACGCAGCGGCAAGGGAGCGGGGCTGGACTTTCTAAAAGGGTTTCCGATATTGTTCTGGCAAAACATGATCAGGCGAAATTTGCGTGTGATCATGGGAAAACAGCCACGGGTGAACCCGGATTCTCTGTGCTGAGGTAGAATTTGAGTTCCTGTCTTTATTCCTAAAAAATCGTTCCTATATTTATCGGGTACAGGCATGCCGAATAATCGGGTGCTGATGTGCGTCAAGACTTCTTATGGCGAAGCCATTTATGCCGGTTTTTGGGTAAATGGTAATCGTGCAAGATAAAAAAGGAGCTGTTTAGCATGGCTAATGAAAAATATACCGAGCGCGCCATGGGCTTTATCCAAAGCGCGCAAACGACCGCCCTGACCAGTGGGCATCAGCAATTTGTCCCTTTACATCTGCTCAAGGTATTGATGGATGATGATCAGGGTATGGCCAGCGGGTTGATTGAAAAATCGGGCGGGAACGCCAGGTTGGTACGTGCCGGGGTTGAAGCCGAGCTGAAAAAAATACCCTCTGTTTCAGGGGCGGGAGATCAGGGTTATCTTTCGCGCGAAATGGCCAAGGTCAATGAAACCGCAGAAAAAATTGCTAAAAAGGCAGGCGATAGCTACATTACCGTTGAGCGGTTGTTGTTGGCGCTGGTTATTGAAAAAGCATCAGATGCCGGGAAAATTCTTGCTTCTGCCGGAGTTGTTTCAGCGCGACTAAATGATGTTATCAATGAATTACGAAAAGGGCGGACTGCCGATAGTGCAAGCGCTGAAGACAGCTATGACGCTTTGAAAAAATACACGCGGGATTTAACGGAAGACGCGCGTGAAGGTCGGCTTGATCCGGTGATTGGCCGGGATGAAGAAATTCGGCGCACCATTCAGGTTCTTTCCCGTCGCACAAAAAACAATCCGGTACTGATTGGGGAGCCGGGCGTGGGTAAAACCGCAATCGCCGAAGGGTTGGCCTTGCGTATTATAAATGGCGATGTGCCCGAATCCCTGCGTGATAAGTCTTTATTATCGCTTGATATGGGCGCTTTGATTGCCGGGGCCAAATATCGGGGTGAATTTGAAGAACGCTTAAAGTCGCTTTTAAATGAAGTGACGGATGCGCACGGTAAAATCATTTTGTTTATCGATGAAATGCATACCCTTGTGGGTGCCGGCAAGGGCGACGGGGCCATGGATGCTTCAAACTTGCTAAAACCGGCTCTGGCGCGAGGAGAATTGCATTGTGTGGGCGCGACCACGCTGGATGAATATAAAAAGCATGTGGAAAAAGATGCGGCTCTGGCCCGTCGTTTTCAGCCTGTAATAGTTGCTGAATCAAGTGTTGAAGACACGATATCCATTCTCAGGGGTATCAAGGAAAAGTATGAGTTGCATCACGGGGTCAGAATTTCAGATTCATCCCTTGTGGCTGCAGCAACCCTGTCGAACCGTTATATTTCAGACCGGTTTTTGCCCGACAAAGCCATTGATCTCATGGATGAAGCTGCGGCCCGATTGCGCATGGCTGTTGACAGTAAGCCTGAAGAGCTGGACGAACTTGACCGGCGCATTATACAGTTGAAAATTGAACGCGAAGCCCTGAAGAAGGAAAAGGACGAAGCGTCCAAAAGCCGACTGATAAAGCTCGAGGATGAACTGGCTGATCTGGAAGATGAGTCCAGTGCAATTACCCAGCGCTGGCAACGCGAGAAGCAAAAACTCGCCGGGGCTACAAAGCTCAAGGAAGAGCTGGATCAGGCACGCACACAGTTGGAGGTTGCCCAACGCGACGGCGATCTGGAAAAAGCGGGGGAACTGGCCTATGGCGTAATTCCCGATCTGGAACTCTCCATTCGCGAAGCAGAAGCTGCCGGGGAAAGCGTGGATGGGAATCTGGAAAATATTGCGGGCTCTATGGTTGAGGAAGTTGTTTCCCCCGATCATATTGCGCAGATCGTTTCGCGCTGGACAGGTATTCCC
>JAJRRJ010000055.1 GCA_024279575.1 Alphaproteobacteria bacterium
AAAAAAACCCAAAAAGGCACCGGCAAAAAAGTCGAATGCGGACCGGGCTGCAAGCCAGACTATTCGGGTGAACGTGCAAACAATCGAAACCCTGATGACCATGGTTTCCGAGCTGGTTTTAACGCGCAATCAATTACTGGAAATTTCTGGCCGACATACGGACAATGAGTTTGATGCACCGTTGCAAAGATTGTCCAATGTTACAGGTGAATTGCAGGAGGGGGTGATGCAAACGCGCATGCAGCCCATTGGTAATGCCTGGGGTAAACTGCCCCGGATTGTGCGCGATCTGTCCATGGAACTTGACCGACCCATCGAACTTGAAATGGTGGGGGCGGAAACAGAACTTGACCGACAGGTGCTTGAACTTATTCGAGACCCTCTTACTCATATGGTTCGCAATTCTGCTGATCACGGGATTGAGCCGCCAGATGTGCGCGCCAAGGCCGGCAAACCCAAGGCGGGTAAAATCAAGGTGGCAGCTTTCCATGAGGGCGGGCATATTATCATAGATATTTCCGACGATGGCAAAGGCCTGAACACCGAAAAGCTCAGGGAAAAAGCCCGGGAAAAACAGGTGGTAAGTGACGCTGAACTTGAAGAAATGTCCGACGCGCAAATTCATATGCTGATTTTTCATGCCGGGTTTTCCACGGCTGAAAAAGTTACCTCGGTTTCCGGGCGCGGCGTGGGCATGGATGTTGTTCGAACCAATATTGAGTTGATCGGGGGCACGATTGATTTGCACTCGGTGGAGGGCAAGGGAACTTCGGTCAAGATTAAAATCCCGTTGACGCTGGCAATTATTCCGGCGCTGATTGTTGAGGTGTGTGGTGAACGCTTTGCCATTCCGCAACTGGCGGTAACCGAGCTGGTGCGTGCCACCTCCACCGGGGAAAACAGAATTGAAAAAATCAAGGATGCAGAAGTTTTGCGATTGCGGGATAATTTACTGCCATTAGTCAGGTTGTCCGATTTGTTGAAAATGGAACAGGTGGATCAGTTTGATACGGATGCGGGGTTTGATACGGGGGCGGGGTTGGCGCCGGTGCGGGAAAACATTTTTGTTGTTGTTTCCAAGGTGGGCAAGCAGGAGTTCGGCATCATTGTTGATGAAGTTTTTCATACTGAAGAAATTGTGGTCAAGCCGATGTCTGGCATGCTCAAGGAAGCGACTATTTTTTCAGGTAACACCATAATGGGTGATGGTTCGGTTATTCTGATCGTTGACCCCAACGGGGTGGCTCAATCGGTTCGTAAATCGGGGATTGAAGAGACGGGTAAGCCTGAAGAAGAGCTGGTTGAAGACAAAAATGAAGGTGAAATCAGTTCGCTTCTGCTCTTTGAGGCTGGCACGGTGGGACCCAAAGCCGTGCCACTGTCGCTTGTAACCCGACTTGAGGAGCTTGATGCGACCAGTGTTGAACGGGCCGGAACCCGTCACCTGGTGCAATACAGGGGCCGCCTTATGCCGTCGATTTATGTGGATGAAAATACAAGTAAAAAAAGCCAGGGGCGATTGCCTATGCTGGTGTTTTCTGAAGGGGAGCGTTCCATGGGGCTGGTGGTGGACAAAATTGTTGACATTATTGAGCATGGGCTGGATTTACAGGTTGAAGCGGATGAGGAGGGTTTTTTGGGGTCAGCCATTGTTGCGGGGCAGGCTACACAAATTCTTGATGTGGGATACTATTTACCGCTGGCATTTTCAGACTGGTTTGAGCGTAAGGAACAGCGTTCTGAAAATCGCTTGCGTATTCTTTATGCCGAAGACAGTCAGTTTTTCCGTTCGATGATTGTGCCGGTTTTACAGGGTGCAGGGTTCAATGTTGTTGTATGTGAAGATGGGATTGAGGCGTTTGAGCGGGTGAATAACGGGGAGGTTTATGACCTTGTTGTTTCCGATATTGAAATGCCCAATATGGACGGGTTTACTTTGGCCAAAATGCTCAAGGAACACAAAATTGCAAAGGATTGGCCGTTTATCGCGCTTTCTGCATTTACCGGCCCACAGGCAGAGAGCCGCGCGCAGGATCTGGGTATGTTTGCCTATGTCGCCAAGTTTGATCGCAAAGGACTGGTGGACGCATTGAAGGAAGCTACCAGCCAGGTTGATGTGGAGATTGCGGCATGAGGGGGCAGGACGCGGATCAGAAAATCAGCGGATTTGATGTGGAGGGCAAGCAATTTGTTACGATCCGTCTGGGTAACCAGATGATCGGGTTGCCGATTGAAAAAGTGCATGATGTATTTTTCCCGAGTAATTTTACGCCTGTGCCATTGTCCCGATCCCAGATAGCGGGTGTTTTGAACCTGCGCGGGCGTATTGTGACAATTATTGATTTATCAAAAATTATGGGATTAACGGCGGTAAATGAAGAAATTGGCGAACGACCGGCGGTGGGGGTGAATTATGCTAACGAATCGTACGGACTTTTAACCGATACTCTTGGAGAAGTGGTGACGCTGCCCGATAATTTGTTTGAACCCAACCCGGTGAACATTGATGCGGCATGGGTAAATCTTTCCCTTGGCACTTATCGGTTGGAACATGAATTGTTGGTGGTGCTGGATATAGATGCATTGATTGACGGGTTGATGAAAAAGGAAGCGGCCTGAATTTAAGGGCGCGAAATGCGAGGAAGAAAAATGAAATCTTGTTTGGTGGTTGATGATTCAAGTGTGGTTCGCAAGGTGGCGCGGCGCTTTCTTGAAGACATGGATTTTGTGGTAGAAGAGGCTGAAGACGGCAAAGAGGCATATGATAAATGTACCGCTAAAATGCCGGATTCTATTTTGCTGGACTGGAATATGCCCATCATGTCGGGGTTGGAATTTTTGAAGCTGTTGCGCGCCTATGAGGGCGGAGATAAACCCCGGGTGGTGTTTTGCACAACGGAAAATGATGTGGGACACATCGCCATGGCGCTTAAGGCGGGGGCAAATGAATATATGATGAAGCCGTTTGATCGTGAAATTCTGGAAAGTAAATTTCAGGAAGTGGGGTTTGGTTAACGAATTCGAAATCCAACATTTGAGATGAATATTTTTGCCACCGGTGTTCTGCCGGTGGCATTTTTGTTTGTGCGGCCATTTGTGAGGCTTGCGCGGTTCTACTTAACTGGCGGTCAACATCTACCTTACCACAAGCGGTCTATCGTGTTGCCAATTGGTAAAAGGGGATAAGATTGTGATTGGTGCAAAATGAACAGAGCAAGCGCTGCAAAATACTCTGATTCAAATATGGGCAGTAATAAACGCGTTATGCTGGTTGAGGATTCTGCGGTGGTTCGCGGGATGATCCGGGGGTGGCTTGAGGGACTGGAAGGCATTGAGGTTGTGGCGGCGGCTGACAACGGACAGGTGGCGCTCAACAAGGTGGCTTTAGCTCGCCCGGATGTGATTATTCTTGATATTGAAATGCCGGTCATGGATGGCCTGACGGCTTTGCCTGGCTTGCTGCGCGGTGCGCCGGGGGTGAAAGTTCTTGTGGCTTCAACATTGTCGCGGCGTAACGCGCAGGTGACGTTAAAAGCCATGAACCTTGGGGCAGCGGACTATCTGGCCAAGCCCTCCTTTGCCAAAGACGGGGTGGATGCGCGCGCGGTGTTTCGTGAGGAACTGATTGGCAAAGTATCGGGGCTGGCGGGGCTGAATGTTATTTCAGGGACGGTGCCGAACGGCACCAACAATGTGGTGAGGAGTAATGCGGGGGTGGCAGGGCAGACATCTGTACCCGTTGCCAAATCCGCAGCCCACCAGCGCTGGGGGGTTATCCCGGCCCCGGAAACAAATTTTAAGCTGCGAAAAATTTCCACGATTGCCCCGCGGGTTTTGGCTATTGGTTCGTCAACCGGCGGCCCGGCGGCCTTATCCAAAATTATCGGGGATATGAAAGGGCGTTTAAGCCATGTTCCGGTTTTGATTACCCAGCATATGCCCCCCACATTTACAGCCCTTTTGGGGGAAAGCCTTTGTCGCTTGAGTGGTCTTGGGGGGGGGGAGGCAAAACAGGGGGAAGATATAGTTCCGGGTCGTCTTTATGTGGCCCCTGGCGGATTTCATATGCGCATCAAGCCCAAGGGGGCGGGGTTTGTGGTGGCGCTTGAAGATGGGGCGCCGATAAATCATTGTAAGCCTGCTGTGGACCCCATGTTTGAAAGCATTGCCAAGGCCTATCGGGGGAGCGCACTGGCGCTGATTTTAACTGGAATGGGGACTGAT
>JAJRRJ010000056.1 GCA_024279575.1 Alphaproteobacteria bacterium
CCACTCCTGAAGATAAGACTTCTCCCGCTCCGGTGACTGACAAGTCCGGTGATCCGGCGTTTGTCGCAAAGACCGAATCTGACAAGGGGATCGGTGCGGCTATGTCGCGGGTACGTGAAGTGGACAATGATATTCCCTCAACTGCTGTTAAGGGGCCAGTGATTACTCAGGCCGCGCCCCTGAATGCACCATCAAGTGAAGTGGCACCAAAAGAAAATGTTGATGTAGCTGCGTCATTTCAGGGTTCTCCGCTGGAGGGGGATGACACTGTAAATCTTACCCAGACGTCTTCAGCGCCCCATGCTGTGATGTCCGACGCTGAAATGCTGGCGCAAAAGCTTACCGGCGGGGTGAATACCAACGGGCAGCGTGGCAATGAGGATGATGCACAATCTGTTGTGGACCGGGCGATTCCAACCCTTGATCGGGAAGCGCGGGGGGAAAACGGTGGTGATGCTGATCTTCAGGATAATTTATCCCACAAAATTGATCGGGTTGAGGATCTGTCGGTAGGCAATACCGGTTTTAGTTCTGTTGGGGATGAGGAAAAAAGCGGCGGTGGACTGACCATTTTTCTTGTGCTGGTTATTTTGCTGCTTGGTGCTGTGGGCGGGGGCGGCTATTGGGCATGGAAAGAGGGATATGTGGACCTTGATTCTGTGTTTGCTTCAACTGGAGATACCCAGCAGGATGCGCACACACCGCCCGTGGAGGAACAAGATTCTCAGAGTTCGCCAATACGGCAGGTGGGTACCAGCGGCACCCACGAGGCTTCAGGGCCGGGTAATACTGCAACCCAGGTGGAAACGGATGACCCCAACAATCCAAATGTTGCATTGGAAGATCCCAATAAATCGGATGAGCGGTTGGTTGGAACTCAGGATGCTACTGATACGCAAAATGATAATAACGTGGCTCAGCCAAACGGTGCGGACGACAAAGCCGAGGACCGTCTGGGGGCTGACAGCGGCACACCGGACCCTGCTTTAACTCAGGAAGGGGACCCGGCAAATGTTGCGGTGAATGCAGGAGCGCAATCCTTGTTGCTTGAAGCTTCAAGTGATGGCACCTCTGGCGCGGTGCCGTTTTCGGGGACGGTGGAATGGAGCCGGGGTATTGATGAACTTGGCGCGCCCACATTGATCGGGCAGGCAAATATTCCTGCGCGTAATATGAATGTGAAAGTGCTCATTCGTCGCAATGCTGATGTGAGTTTACCTGCCAGTCATCTGATGGAAATTGATTTTGATGTAAGTGAAACCTTCGTGGGGGGCGCTGTTGCGGGCCTGCCCGGGATTTTGCTGAAAAATGAGGAACTTGTTCAGGGAGTCGCTTTGATAGGCGCTTCAGCCCGGGTTGTGGGGAACTCGTTTTTGTTTGCATTGAGTTCTGCTGATCAGGATATTCGCACAAATCTGGATTTGCTTGAAAACCGCAAATGGATGGATTTAGCGCTGATTTATGCGTCGGGAAACCGGGCGATTATTACGCTTGAAAAGGATGATGGCGCGCAGGCTCTGTTCCGCGAAGTTATGGCTGTTTGGCAATCAGCGGCTGGCGGTACCCCGGATACATCAAGCGTGGTTTTGGACTCTGTTGATGGGGCGACTGATCTCATTCAGGAACCGGCAACGCCTCAATCCAACTGACGTCCGGGGCCATGAACATATCAAATTGATACCTGTGCAATATCAAATCAATCCAGTTGATAGAGCGTGTCTGCATATCCGTTTCCATCCTCTGGCAGATGGCTGACAAGTAATGTGTGCCAGTTGTTTTTAACTGTCAGGGTTTTGACCAGTTTGCGCATATGCTGTGCGGTTTTTCCGTCCAGGTTGGCAAATGGCTCATCAAGCAGAACGACAGGTTGGTTACGCAATAAAGCACGGGCAAGGGCAACCCTTTGTTGCTGGCCACCGGAAAGGTTTTTTGCGCCACGTCCGATAAAATCAGGAAGCCCCACTTGAGCCAGTGCATCCACTATTTTCTTTGTTGGGTCCGGTGTTTTTGCCTCAAGCCCAAGGGCGAGGTTGTTTTTAACACTGAGGTGGTCAAATAAATTATCCGCCTGAAACAGGATGGAAACGGGGCGTAGCTCAGGGGGATATGGTATCAGGTCAATGTCATTTAGGTGAATGCGGCCTGAGGTGGGGACCAGAAAACCGGCGATCAGGTCAAGCAATGTTGATTTTCCAATACCAGAGGGGCCGGTAATAGCGGTGATGGTACCCGGTTTGCAGGTCAGGGAAAAATCAAACGGGGACTTTTGATCGGGGTGGGTGAATTTGAGATTTTTAATTTTTAGCATTTTTTGGCCAGACGTTGAATAAATCCGGGCAGGAACCAGAATATAGCAAAGCAGAGTAAAAGAATGAGGGCAGCTATGGTTGCAGCTTCGTTGGTGCGATAGGCGCCCATGGCGCGAAACATGGCCCATGGCAGGGTGGTGAATTGTGCAGTGTTGAACAGGGAAATGATTGCAAGGTCGCCAAGGGAAAAGCAGAAGGCAAGCGCACCGGCCAATCCTATTTCGCGACCCAAAAGAGGCCATTCCACATAGCGCCAACGCTCAAAACCTGAGAGATTTAGCGAGCGGGCAAGTTTGTTATAGCGTCTGTCTATGGCGCTCAGTGCGGGGGCAAGGGCGGCAAAGGTAAAGGGCAGCGCCAGCAATACGTTGGCAATTATCAGAACAAATGGTGCGCCAAGGGTGGGGGGGATGTTCAAGTTGCGCAGGGCCAGAAAAAATCCAAGGGCCAGAACCAGCGAGGGCATAACCAGATAGGCAAACAGGGGCAAACTCAACGCCGCGGTGGCAAATCTGGAGCGAAGTTGGGAACGGGCCATGGCAATGCGCATGGCAATAAAAACCGTCAGGAAAGCGCTTGTGATTCCAAGGGTAAGGGAGGTTGCTGTTGCTTTCCAAAAACTGGCGCGGGACAGGGTGATAAGGATGTCAGAGCTTATGCCTTTAGCTATGACCGTCAACAGGGGCAGGACGAAGCCAATGCTCAATAAAACCAGAACAATAATTTGAGCAATATGGGCGAGCAGGGGGCTGCGCCATGGAGGGGCGGCAGGTCGCCCCGCGCTGGCAATTGAGGGGGTGGCCAACAGTGCAGGCAGCACAATCAGTGTGCAGATACCTACCTGTACCAGTGCAAGGGAAACGGCAAAATTGAGATTAAAATCAAAACGGATGGCGGTATAAATGGCCACTTCCAGGGTTTGATTTGCCGGGCCCCCGCCAAGCAAGAGCACAATGGGAAAGCTGGTAAAGGCCAGAAGGAAAATTATTGAAGCCAGGGGGGGCAGAGCGCCGGACAGAACGGGCCAGTCCAGAACCCTAAAACGCTGTAGCGGTGAAAGGGCAAGGCTTTGGCCAGTTTTAAGCTTTTGGCCATCAATGTTTGACAACCGTGTCAATAAAATATGGGCGGCGAAAGCGCCATTCAGAACGCTGTGGGCCAGCACAATGCCATGCAGACCAAAGATTGATCCGGGTAACCGGGTTTGAAACAGGGTCAAAATTTGGTTGATCCAGCCCCCGTTGCCCCAGACATTTATCACACCAAGGGCAATCACCAGCCCGGGGGCGACAATGGCGGTTGCGAGCAGGGAGATCAAAATATGTCGCCCCGGAAACGATAACCGGTTTAGTGCCCATGCGGCTGCCATGCCGCTCATCAGGGAAAACAGCGTGCTAAGGGTGGCTTGAATGAAGCTCATGCGGACCAGATGAAAAATGTCAGGGGAAACCGTATTGCCGGTTTGTAGGGTAAGTGCCCCAAAAAGGGTGACAAAGACCATCCCCATCAGGGCAAGAACACCCAGCGCCAACGCCAGCCCGGTTGCCCTGCGGAAGCGGGCGGGGCGGCTGAGTGCGATGTTGGCCAAATTAGTCAAAGGCGGCCAGCATTTCACCAATCCATGTAGCTGAATGACGGGTGACCGCCTCCTCATCAAGCAACAGGGGTTTTTCAGGCAGATATAAATCAGTAAACTCAGGGGGGGTTGCGCTGGCCAGCACAGGATACATCCAATTGGTGGTGGGGATGATCTGTTGGGCTTCTGAGGAGATCAGAAAGGTAAGAAACTCATTGGCAAGGGATTTGTTTTTGGATGAGGCAAGAATGCCTGCAACTTCGATTTGGGTGTAATGGCCTTCGGCAAAGGGGGCTGCGGCGAAACGGGTGTCGTTTTCAACCAGGTGATGGTAGGCGGGGGATGTGGTGTAGGAAAGAACCATGTCGGCCTCCCCATCCAGAAACAGGGAATAGGCCTCTGACCAACCCTGTGTCAGGGTGACAATACGGGGGGCGATTTCCGGCCATGCTTCGTTGGTGTCGCTGCCATAGGCGGCCTTGAGCCAAAGCACCAGACCAAGACCGGTGGTTGAGGAGCGCGGGTCTTGAGTAATGAAGCGGATGCCTCGCTCTTCGTCAGCCAGTTGTTCAAATGATCCGGGTGGATTTGGCAGCAGCTCTTTATTGTAAATCAGTGCCAGATAGCCGTAGTCAAAGGGGACGAAATATTCTGAGGACCAGTTTGCTGGCACGCTAAGGGCGCTGGTGTCCACATTGTGGGGGATAAAGAGGTTTGTGTTTTTTGCTTCGCCGGTGAGGGAAGTATCCAGCCCCAAAACAATGTCGGCTTGTGTCGTTTTTCCTTCAAGCTGGACTTTGCGCA
>JAJRRJ010000057.1 GCA_024279575.1 Alphaproteobacteria bacterium
AATTATTACCAGTGGCGCCCCCACCACAATAAAATCCCGGAACCGGTAATGTCCCGCGCCCATTACAAGCAGGTTTGTCTGGTATCCGATTGGAGTTGCAAAAGAGGCGTTGGCCCCAAGGATAACGGAAACAATCAGGGGAAGGGGATCAACTCCCAGCTTGGCCGCCGCAGCAATAGCAATGGGGGTGAAGAGAACGGCGGTTGCATTGTTTGATAAAAAATTGGTCAGAATTGCAACAACAAGGAACATCCCTCCCATAAACATGCCTGGTGAAATTCCTGTCAGGTTTGATATAATGGCGTTGGCAATAAAGTCGGCCCCCCCGCTAATTGTCATGGCATAGGCCATGGCAATGGAAGAGCCAACCAGCAAAATTATTTTGCGATCAAGCGCCCGCGCTGCCTGACGTATGTTCAAGCACCCCCCGGCAATCATGGCAAAAGCGCCTGTCACCGCCGCTGTTACCATCGGGACCAGACCACTTGCTATAAACATGATTGTAACCAAAAATATCAACTGTGCCTTAAGCGCCTGCCCATGGGGCTGCACCTCAGAACCGCTCCATTCCATCACCAGCAGATCCTGCACCCCCTGAAGCGAGGCAAAGGCGTTGCGTTGCCCCGAAATAAGCAATACATCGCCCGCATCCAGGCGAATTTGGCTAAGGGGGCGCCGGGGCATTCTGGAGCGTCGTCCAATGCCAAGAATATTACACTGATATTGTGTGGTAAAACCTTCCCGATCCACCACATTGCCAATCATGCGCGAGCCCGGAGGCACCAGAGCTTCATAAAGCAACAGTGCATTTTCCCCGTCGTTCATACCGGTGTCCTGAGGTGTTTCAAACGCCCTCCATGCACGCAGGGTTTGGGTGAGTGCCTTTCGCGTGGCCGCAATGATCAACACATCTCCCACTTTGAGTTCAATATCATCGAACGGGGGCAAAAAATCTTCGCTTCCCCGCCGCACCGAGCGCACGGTAAAGGTTGTCAGATTGGGAAACATCCCCGCAACTGTTTTGTCTCCCACCAGGGGGTGACCCTCATCGAGATGAATTTCGGTCAAAAACTGTGTTGCCCGCGCAGGGGTGTTGGGTGCTTCCTTTTCATTGTCCGGCACAAATAGTGGGGCAATGAATAAAACATATATGCCCCCAACAATTGCCATCGCCAAACCGGGCACAGCAAATGACAGGAAACTGATTTCAATCCCCGATTCTTTAGCGACCCCCGCCGCCAGCAGGTTGGTTGAGGAACCAAGCAAAGTCATCATCCCGCCAAGAATGGTTATGTAACTTAACGGCATCATATATTTGGCGCTGGATATGTTGCGGCGTTTCAAAATGGAGGCCAAAACCGGAATAAACACCACCACCACCGGCGTATTGTTTACGATCGAGGAAGCAGCCCCTGCCAATACTAAGAGCAATATCACGACCAGAGTTGGCCGCTGGGGCCATAGGTTGCCCAAAACCTCTGCTAGCCGTGCCATGGCCTCGGTCTGAATTAATCCCTGTCCCATAACCAGCAGAGCAAGAATGGTAAAAAGTGCCGGGTTTGAAAAGCCCCTTAAAAGCTCGTCAGCGCCGATACCGGCCCCCGGTATGAGTACCCCCAAAACCATCAGCGCCACTATCGCTCCCAGCGACACCAGTTCCAGTGGCGCCAATTCCATCGCATAAAACACCATGGCAACAGCAATCACCCCGAAGGTGAGCCACATGGCGACAGAGCTGGAATCCGCAAGACTTTCAAATATCATGGGAACATTGTGGCGGCAATCCATGCATCATCCAAGGGGAAACTGCATAGAAAAAAGATAAAGCCAGAATTTTAATAGGCCGATTGCTGTTCCCAGTGCGCTTCCATGGGAGAGCGGCGTACCATCAACACCCCCATAATCAAATCATGGATCATTTGCCGACGTGGTGTGAACAGGGCAAACAGGTAGGAAAGAGGCGGTAAAATCCAGATTGTGAGCCAAAATACCAGTGGATGGGCAAACGCCCGCCACCCGTTAAGGGGGCCTCCGCGCACTGGCGTCAATACCAGATCCATCATGCCCATGCCGATAGTTGCGCGCTTTTCTGAACCAAGCGTTACAGAATAATAGGCCACAATTGCAAGTGGAATGGCAAAGATAACTGTTACGAAAGTTGCCCCCAGGGTCAAAATTCCCAATACGAGACTAACGAGGCTGACAAGAACAACGATCCCCGCCAGAACCGCCAGGTCAATCAGGTAGGCAAGGACGCGCCGCTTCAAAAGACCGTCAAATAATTCCGGTGCAGTTGAGGGGGTTGGTAATTCATAATCAGCATTTTTGTTCATTTTTTCTCCAGAATTGCCCGTGTTTCCAAACCACTATAGTAATAAATAAATCGGGTTCGGTTCAAAAATATCAAGGGTTGGGCAAATATTTCGAAACAACTATGTGCAATTATGCAGTGAGCAGCCGCGCCGCGTCCAGCGCAAAATATGTTAATATCCCTGAACATCCGGCGCGCTTGAACGCCACTAGACTTTCCATCATTGCCGCTTCTCTTTCCCATATTCCCGCCTCTGCTCCCATGCATATCATCGCGTATTCTCCCGATACCTGATAGGCTACAAGTGGAATTGAGAAATTGTCAGATATGCGCTGAATGATATCCAGATACGGCATGCCGGGCTTAACGATAACTATATCGGCGCCCTCCTCAATATCCTGTGCGACCTCTCGCAACGCTTCTTCTGAGTTTGCAGCGTCCATCTGGTAGGTGCGTTTATCGCCCTGCAAGCGCCCCTTGGAGCCAACCGCGTCACGGAACGGGCCGTAAAAGCAAGAGGCATATTTGGCCGCATAGGACATAATTATTGTCTGGGTAAAGCCCCCGTTGTCCAACGCGCGCCGGATTGCACCCACACGCCCATCCATCATGTCTGAGGGGGCAATCACGTCGGCACCTGCCAAAGCCTGATTAAGTGACTGCGCGACCAGAATTTCAACCGTTTCATCATTAAGTACGCATTCATCGCGCAATACGCCGTCATGCCCGTGGGTTGTATAGGGGTCCATTGCCACATCAGCCATTAGCCCGATTTGGGGCACGGCTTTTTTGATCGCACGCAGGGCCTGACAAACAAGGTTGTCCGGGTTGGTCGCCTCATCACCATTTTCGCTGAGCAGTTCCACCGGTGTATTGGGAACAAAAGCTAACATGGGAATTCCAAGTTCATAGGCAACCTTTGCCTCCTTTACCGCCTCATCCACACTTAGCCGGTTGACGCCGGGCATCGTTAAGACAGGTTCGCGCACCCCATGTCCTTGGGCGAGAAAAATTGGATAAATCAGATCAGCAGGCGTCAGCGTATTTTCGCGCGTTAAATGGCGCACCCAGTTTGTATGTCGAAGGCGACGTTGCCGCCGCCCGTTCAAAAAATCCATATTGTGTTTTTTCATAAGCCTGAATTCGTGTGTTTGCCGGATAAAATATTTGACTTTGTCTCTAACAGCCAAACACCATTCCCGCCAATATCAAATTTAACAGAATCTTGCCCGCCGTCTCCAAACCCGCTAGGAAGGCGCGCGGGCACCCGCCTATAAAAGTATCGCTTCGGAAAACATTTTCAATGATTAAGACTGTCACCCGTCAAATTGCCATTGTTGCTTTGCTTAACGGCATCGTGGATGTGGGCAGAATCTTGGGCGTGGGAAGTGGCGACGCAAATCCTTTCGATATGTATGGCGTTGTCGGGTTTGCATTGCTTGGCGGATTTGCCATTGCGCGTATTTTTGCAGCCGTTGGCATGTGGATCAGGTCCAACTGGGGGACGCCGCTTTTGCTTGGGGTCACTCTAAGTGAGCTGATGATTTATCTCGCTGGCTATATTCGGCTTGATATTGGTTTGTTTGGTTTTGCCGCGCGGCTGATTGAGATCGTGGGTGCATTGCTGATTTTGTGGTTTATCTTCCGTCAGTGGCGCAGGGAAAATCACGATTAACAGAGAATAAAATTTTGGCAAAAAATATTTACGAAGGATTCAGGTTACAATTTTATGACCATGGGTAACGATTTAGAAAGCCAAAAACACGAAGTTTCTCAGTAAGATAGTGTTAAGTTTGAATCTTAAACCGATCTTATTTTACCTCCCATAGATTGCCCTCAACAGACACGGAAGAAATTCGTGCGTTTTAATAGTGAGGCTAATTATGAATATCAAAACGAACACCGTACAGGTGCCCCAGGAGCCGTCCCCGGTCAGTTCCAAACCACTTTATATTGAAGCTGTTTCACGCGTTGAGCGGCTCCATCGTCGGCTTCTTGATCTGATCAAGGATGAGTTTGACCGCATGTCATGGGATGATATCAATCCCACACAGGCTTTGCTGATGTTTAACATTGGTGATGCGGAGCTGACTGCGGGCGAATTGCGCTCCCGGGGCATGTATCTTGGCTCAAACGTTTCCTACAATCTGAAAAAACTCGTTGATATGGGCTATATCTTTCAGGAACGTTCAAAAGCTGATCGTCGTTCCACCCGCATTCGCCTTTCTCCAAAAGGGGAAGAGGTCGCTGAGGTGATTGA
>JAJRRJ010000058.1 GCA_024279575.1 Alphaproteobacteria bacterium
CAGCATCGCTGCAGGGCCAAGTGCACAATTTCCAAGGCAATATACCGCTTCAACATCAAAGGGTGCATGCGCTGCGCTGGCTCTTCCTTTTTCCAGCAGTTTATTTGCTCCCATAGACTGGCAGGCCTCTCCGCGGCAGATTTTGAGCAGCTTTCCTGTGCGCTCTTCTGTCTTGAAGTCCTCATAAAAACTCACCACGCCATAAACCTCCGCCCGGGACAGGTTCAGCGCGTGTGCGATTTTTTGAAGGGTGTCGTTGCCAATATAGCCAAGGGCATTTTGTATATCATGCAAAATTTCAATCAAGGCATCGGACGCATTGTTGTATTTTGCACAAACGCGTGACTCAATACTGTTATTTTGTTCGCTAAAATTCATTTTTCCAGTTTGTGGCATACGCCCTGCCATGTCGAGAGAAATTGGTCGAAATTGCTAAAATGTGAAAGGGGTTTAGAAGCCTATTTCCCCGATTCAAAAATTTGCTGGTTGTGTGTTGATGAAAAAACGGCTTAATTGTGCGTTAGTTCGCGCGTTTCAATGACCGCGATAAAAATATTTTAGAGGGAGTTAAAATATGAAAATGAAATCACTTCTGCTGGCCGCTATAGTTGTTGCCGGTGCAACATCAATGGTGAGTGCAGAGACACTTCGCTGGGCGCGTGCCGGGGACGCTTTGACGTTGGACCCGCATGCCCAGAATGAAGGGCCTACGAACGCTTTGAACCATCAGATTATGGAACCATTGATTATTCGTGATATGACGGGTGCGCCTGTACCTGCTCTTGCAACAGAATGGGGTCCAAGTGAAAGCGACCCCAATGTCTGGTGGTTCAAGTTGCGTGAAGGCGTGACTTTCCACGATGGTGCCGAGTTCGACAGTGAAGATGTTGTATTTTCGTTCAATCGTGCCATGTCAGAAGACAGTAATTACAAGGAGCTGTTGGCTTCTGTTGTAGAAGTTCGTGCTGATGGTAAATTCGGTTTTGAAATTGTCACCGATGGTCCTAACCCCATTATGCCATCCAACCTGACCAATATATTTATCATGGACAAAGGTTGGGCAGAGGCAAACAATGCGGTTAAAGTTCAGGACGTTGAAGGTGGAGAAGACACATTTTCTTCACGCAACTCCAATGGTACTGGCCCCTATGTGCTGGTTTCACGTGAGCCTGATGCCAAAACTGTTTTGACGCTGAACGAAAACTACTGGGGCATTGGCGAATTCCCCTTGCAGGTAACTGAAATCATTTACACTCCCATCCAGAACCAGGCCACCCGTGTGGCGGCTTTGCTCTCGGGTGAGGTTGATTTCATTCAGGACGTGCCGGTACAGGATTTGGCCCGTGTGGGTGAAACGGATGGCCTTAAAGTCATCACGGCTCCGCAAAACCGTGTGATCTTCTTTGGAATGAACCAGGGTGATGCTGATCTGGCTACTGACAATGTTGAAGGCGCCAACCCGTTTGCTGACCTTCGTGTTCGTCAGGCTGTGAATATGGCCATCAATCGTGATGCCATCAAGCAAATTGTAATGCGTGGTCAGTCAATTCCTGCTGGTGTTATAATGCCTCCATTTGTTAATGGCTGGACACCGGAATTGGATGTGGTTCCTGCAACCGACGTAGATGTGGCAAAAGCATTGATGAGTGATGCAGGTTACGGCGACGGGTTTTCTATTCGCCTGAACTGTCCAAACGATCGCTACATCAACGATGAAGCAATCTGTCAGGCAGCTGTTGGTATGTTGGCTCAAATCGGCATCACCGTTCAACTCGAAGCACTGCCAAAAGCGCAGCACTTCCCGCTGATTGGTGGTCTGGAAACAGATTTTTATATGCTGGGTTGGGGTGTTCCAACTTACGATAGTGAATACATCTTCAACTTCCTGGTTCACACCAAGGGTGAGAAGTATGGTTCATGGAACGGAACTCGTTTCTCAGATGCTGATCTGGATGTAAAAATTCAGTCGCTGGCTTCAGAAACCAACCTTGATGTACGCAATCAGATGATTGCCGACATTTGGGCCGTGGTACAGGCTGAGCAGGTCTATATTCCGATCCACCACCAGGTTCTGAACTGGGGCATGGCCGACAAAGTTGGCACAATTGTTGATCCTAACGATACGGCCATGTTCAAATATTTCGAACTGGGCATGTAGTCTGGCAAAAGGACTGAGAAGCTGCATTATTTAGCTTTCGGTCTTGATCAAGTATTCTCCCTGGCGAATTACATATTTGCCAGGGAGCCTTATTTTAGCAGTTTCATTCAAGGTTAAATTCCATGCTCGCGTTCACCATCAGACGTGCGTTTCAATCGCTCACTGTTTTGCTTGTGGTTGGCCTTGTTGCGTTTTCCATGTTCAACTTTGTCGGTGATCCCATCGAAAGTATGTTGGGGCAGGAAAGAACAGACGCTGATGTTGAGCGTTTGCGCACCCAGTTGGGGTTGGATCAGCCTTTCCCCGTTCAATATTTCAAATTTTTAGAGGGCGCGGCCCAGGGGAATTTCGGGATTTCCTACCGCATGGGTCGCCCTGTTTCCGAGGTGATTTCTGAAAGGCTTCCCGCCACCCTTGAATTGGCACTTGTTTCAGCCGTTCTTGCGGTTATATTTGGTGTGGGGCTTGGGGTGTTTACAGCAATTCGCCGAAGTGGCTGGGCCGCCAATACGATTATGACCCTTTCACTTATTGGTGTTTCCTTACCCACGTTTCTCATCGGTATTCTGCTGATTTACCTGTTCGCCGTCGAGTTGGGCTGGCTGCCCAGTTTTGGACGGGGCGATGTGGTTGATCTGGGGTGGTGGCGAACCGGATTTTTACCCCAGAGCGGGATCAAAGCCATTATTTTACCCGCTATTACATTAGGGCTTTATCAGATGACCCTGATAATGCGTCTGGTGCGTTCAGAAATGCTTGAAGTTTTGCGCCAGGACTATATTCGGTTCGCCCGCGCACGCGGCCTTAAGGACAAAAGCATCTATTTTCACCATGCATTAAAAAACACGCTGGTTCCTGTAATAACTGTTACCGGAATGCAGTTGGGTTCAATCATAGCTTTTGCTATTATTACTGAAACCGTCTTTCAGTGGCCTGCAGTCGGATTACTGTTCATCAACGCGATCCGTTTTGTGGATATCCCTGTAATGGCCGCCTACCTCATGCTCATTTCGGTGATGTTCGTTTCAATCAATCTTATTGTTGACCTGCTATATTTTAGTATAGACCCCAGACTTCGCGCTGACAGGTCAGGGGGGGCAGGAAAATGAGCAAAACTCCCTCTACACTGTCGCGCATCTGGCAATCGAATTTTTTCTGGTCTTTTCGCCGTTCCCCGGTGGCAATAGTTTCCTTTTTTGTCGCTCTGGCCCTGATATTGGGGGCTATACTGGCGCCGTTTTTTGCACCTCATAATCCGTTTGACCCGGCAACGTTGAACCTGATGAACGGCTTTTCCGAACCAATGAAACCTAATCAGTTTACTGGTGAAACCTTTTGGCTTGGCACTGACGATCAGGGCCGCGATGTTTTCTCGACCATTCTTTTTGGCATGCGTATTTCGTTGTTTGTCGGTTTTGCTGCAGTAGCTTTTGCCATGACCCTTGGCGTTACTCTGGGG
>JAJRRJ010000059.1 GCA_024279575.1 Alphaproteobacteria bacterium
AAACTACCTGACTGGCTTTGGCCAGTTTGGAAAAGGTGAAAGGGTGCGGTAAGAGCGCACCGCGGACCTGGCAACAGGGCCGGCAAGGTAAACCCCACCGGGAGCAAAACCGAATAGGGATGACACAGAGGGCAACCTCGGCTTGGTTTTTGGAGTTGTCATCCGGGTTGGTTGCATGAGGTATTGGAGTAATCTGTGCCCCAGATGAATGACCATCGCGTGGCGTAAAACCGCTGCCCTACAGAACCCGGCTTACAGGTCAACTGACGTTTTTTATCTGAAAAACATAAAAAACGTTCCATAAACAGGATTGGGAAACAAAATCTTAAACCTCCGCTGGCATGGTGGGGGTGAGTAAGTGCGCCCTGGGCTTTACCCATGCGGGCATTTGGAACATGGGGTAAATGCCGCACTGTTCTGTTTTGGAGTCGTGTATTGAGTAATATTCAAAACAATCACAGTTCATCCTTTGATGGACCCGGTTCTCATAAACCGGTGATGCTGAGTGAAGTTTTGCTGGCGCTGGCCCCAGCGTTCAATGGCACAATTGTTGACGGTACTTTTGGAGCAGGGGGGTATTCGCGCGCTTTGCTTGAGGCCGGTGCGCAGGTGATTGGTATTGATCGCGATCCCAATGTTCAAGAATTTGCAGATAAGCTAGGTGTCGAATACGGGAACCGGTTTGAGTTTGTGCGGGGTCGGTTTTCAGCGTTGGATAGTTTGATTGAAAAGACCGGCAGAGAATACATTGGCGGAGTTGTGTTGGATATCGGTGTTTCCTCAATGCAACTGGATGAAGCTGCGCGCGGATTTTCTTTTATGCGCGATGGGCCATTGGACATGGGTATGGGGGACAATAAAACCAGTGCGGCGGAACTGGTCAATGGAATGGATATGCGTGAATTATCGGATTTGATTTTTACGTTTGGTGAAGAAAAACGCGCACGTCGAATTGCGCAGGCTATTGTTGAAGCGCGGATACAAAACCCCATAGAAACAACTCTTGAGCTGGCAGATATTATTGAAAAAGCGGTGGGGCGCAAAGCGGGCGGGAACCATCCGGCTACCAAGAGCTTTCAGGCCCTTAGAATTGCGGTCAATCAGGAAATGGGTGAGTTGGTGCAAGGACTTTTTGCAGCCGAGCGACTTTTGTCACATGGGGGTTGGCTGGTGGTTGTGACCTTTCATTCTCTGGAAGACCGGATCGTAAAGCGGTTTTTTGATGCGAAAAAGAGCGCAGGAACTGTTTCTCGCCACATGCCGCAGGCTGAGACCAAAACGGAATCATGGGAGAAAATCGCAAAGCCTGTACGTCCCTCAAAGGAGGAGGTGGCGATTAATCCGCGTGCACGTTCTGCAACACTACGCTGTGCATGTCGAACCGAAAACCAGCCGCGAGAGACCAGCCTTATTGGACTTGGTGTTCCTGGCTCAAAGATCTTTGGGGCAAACCTGATGGGTGCAGTATGATACGCGGGATAAATCTCATATTGCTGGTGACGAGCATTTTTGCTTTGGTCGGGGTTTACGCCATTAAGTTTCAATCAGAAGCCATTGAAGAACAAAAGCTGGGGCTGATGCGTGAAATTGCTCAACAAAAAGAGCAGATTTCGGTCTTAAAAGCTGACTGGGCGCACTTTTCCCAGCCAACATTCATTGCACCAATCGTTGTGCGGCATAGTGAGGCACTGAACTTACAGGTTTTGGAATCTAAACAATTTGCGCAGATTTCAGACTTACCGATGCGCCCAGAAATGCGCAACGATGCAGGACTGACGGCGCTGTTTGAGGCACTTGATGCGGGTATTGATCCGATCGGTGACAAGCTTTCGGAGATATTGAACCAATGAGCGTTTCTGAAATTTCACCCGGTGGAACACCGCTTGGCGCTGGTGCAACTATTGCATTGGAGGGGGGGCGGAAATCGCGTTCCAACCTGACCCAATCGCGCATTAAGTTCGCAATTTTGGGCTTGTTTCTGGTCTTTGGCATTATTTCTATGAAGCTTGTGCAGCTGGGTGTTTCTGACGTTGAGGGTCGGGTGAACGGGCAGGCAAGGGACGTAATAACAGCCTCCCGACCGGCAATTCTTGATCGAAATGGCATGGAACTGGCCATGGATATTCTGGTTCCATCAATGTTTGCAGCACCCCGGCGTATTATTGATTTGGATGAAGCGGTGGAAAAACTGCTGGTTGAAATGCCGGAAAAAAGCGAAAGCTGGCTACGGGCCAAACTGGACGGGGATGAAGGTTTTGTCTGGTTGAAACGCGAAATGAGTCCGGCGGCGCAAAATCGGGTTTTCGACCTTGGTATTCCAGGTGTCGATTTCAGGACTGAAAGCAAGCGATATTACCCGGGGGGGAGTATTGCTTCACATATTCTTGGGTCGGTGAACATTGACAGTCAGGGAATTGCCGGTGTGGAGCGCTTTCTGGACAAACAGGAGGTTGAGGTTTTGCAGGCGACCGGGCTGGCTCGTGGACGTGACCTTGAACCTGTTGCTCTCTCGATTGATCTGCGGGTGCAAAATGCCATGCACGCTGAATTGGTAGATGCCATGGAGCGCTATCAGGCAATCGCTGCGGCGGGGGTTTTGCTGGATGTGACTACCGGAGAAATTCTGGCTTTGGTTTCTTTGCCTGATTTTGATCCAAATGCGCCCGCAAGTGCGCTTGAAGAGGGGCGGTTTAACCGGATTACCGCGGGAACATTTGAACTTGGGTCCACTTTCAAAACTGTCACAATTGCCGCGGCAATTGATGCGGGTGCGGTAAATATCACCGATGAATTTGACGCCAGTCAGCCCATTCGTTTTGGGCGGTTTACCATTGATGATTTTCATGGAAAAGAACGCGTTCTGAGCTTGCCAGAAGTGTATAAGTATTCTTCCAACATCGGAACAATTCGGATCATGCAGGCGCTCGGGAAAGATAACTACCGCGCTTTTTTAACCCGGGTCGGGTTTGACGATCCGCTTGGTGTTGAGTTACCCGAAACAAAGCGGTCCACTATACCCAGAGAGTGTTCTGAAATTGTTGCGGCAACGGCCTCGTTTGGTCATGGACTGACCATTACTCCTCTTCACATGGCTTCGGCTGTGGGGGCATTTGCCAATGAGGGAATTCTTGTGCCCCCAACGCTTTTCATACGGTCGCCGGAACAGGCGCGGGCGGTTGCCCGATCGGTTATTTCTCCAGAAACAAGCGCTTACATGCGCTATCTTATGCGCCTGAACGCTCTTGAGGGGTCGGGTAAGATAACTGATACAATTGCGACCGGCTATCTGGTGGGAGGAAAAACCGGAACGGCTGACAAGGTCATAGATGGGCAATACGATACCACCAAAAACCGCAATGTGTTTACTTCGGTATTTCCAATGGATAATCCGCGCTATTCCATGCTAATTCTTGTGGATGAGGCCAAGCGTGAGAATCCACAGTCCGGTCGGACAGCTGCGTGGAATGCGGGGGCGGTCACCGGGCGGATTATACAAAAAGTTGCACCAATGCTGGGAATACTGCCCAATTTTAACGAAGCTGTTGATCAGAATCTTGTTACGATCGAGTTGCGTTAGCGGGGAATAATTTCATGATGTTTTCTGATATGTTTGATTCGTAAAAAAAAGTTGAGGGTTTGCCTGTGTCTCATTTGTTAGCTGATTTGCTCGAAGGTTTTGTGGATGGTGTTGAAACTGACGCTGTACGGGTGACCGGTGTTAATTGTGATAGTCGTGCCATTGCGATAGGGGAAGCGTTTTTTGCTTTACCTGGAAGCGCCACACATGGGGACAGTTATGGAGCCAAAGCAGTTGAGCGTGGTGCACGGGTGATTGTTTCAGATCGTAAAGCGCCTGCGGAAACGGGCGTTGAAACGATTGTGGTTGAAGATGTGCGGGCAGCTTATGCCAAGGCGGCAGTGCGGGTGTGCGGGCCGCAACCGGCAATGATGATGGCAATTACCGGCACGAACGGCAAAACATCTGTGGCTTCATTTGTGCGTCAGATATGGCAAAAACTGGGGATTAAAGGGGCATCAATCGGCACGCTGGGGCAGGAAATTGACGGCCAGGTTACCTCCGGATCTCTTACGACACCTGATCCTTTGACCCTGCACAGGGAACTGGCGGAGATGAAGGCTGCCGGAATTGACCATGTGATAATTGAAGCCTCCAGTCATGGACTGGACCAGCGGCGATTGGATGGCATTACTTTTGACGTTGTTGGGTTCACTAATATCAGTCGAGATCATCTGGATTATCATATGGATATGCAGGAGTACCAGAATGCCAAATTGCGTTTATTCAAGGAATTGATGATGGAGGCGGGGGCTGCGGTTGTGAATGCGGATGATCCCGAAAATATGCCGTTTTTGTTTGCCGGGATGGAGCGGGGTGCGACGCCGCTTACCGTTGGACGTGAAGGGGGCTATATTGAAATTTCTCAGGTGAGTCGTGAAGGTTGGGGACAAAGGGTTGTTGGCAAACTGGTTGGTGAGCCTTTGGAATTTATTTTGCCGCTTGCCGGTGAATTTCAAGTGTCAAATGCGGTGGTTGCTGCTGCGATGGTGGTTGCAGGGGGTGTTGATAAAGATCTGGTGATACCTGTTTTAGAAAAACTTGAAGGGGCGCGCGGGCGGCTTGAAAAAGTGATAACTTACAATGATGCGGCGGTTTTTGTTGATTATGCGCATACACCTGAAGCACTAAAAACGGCGCTAGAGGCTCTTAAGCCTTATGCAACGGGCAAGTTACGGGTTGTGTTTGGAGCAGGTGGGGACCGGGATGTGGGGAAACGGGCGCTGATGGGCGAGGTGGCAGCTGCAATTGCCGATGAAATTATTGTAACGGACGACAATCCCAGAACAGAAGATGCTGCAGCGATTCGCGCCCAGATAATGGGGGCTTGCAAAAACGCTCAAGAGGTTGGAGATCGTGGCGAAGCGATTGCTGTTGCGATTAAATTA
>JAJRRJ010000060.1 GCA_024279575.1 Alphaproteobacteria bacterium
GAAAAGGCCCGTGGACAGGTCGAAGAATTTGAGCAACAGTATAATGACGGCCTGATTACTCAGGGCGAAAAATACAACAAGGTTGTTGATGCCTGGGCCAAGTGTGGTGACAAGGTTGCCGATGAGATGATGTCAGGATTGGCCGCTGTTGAATTTGATGAGGAAACCAAGCGTCAAAAGCCTATCAATTCAGTTTACATGATGTCTCACTCCGGGGCGCGTGGCTCTCCGGCGCAGATGAAGCAGCTTGCCGGCATGCGTGGGCTGATGGCCCGTCCGGACGGCTCGATCATTGAAACGCCAATTACGTCAAACTTTAAGGAAGGTTTGACGGTCATGGAATACTTCAACTCCACCCACGGGGCGCGCAAGGGCCTTGCGGATACGGCGTTGAAAACAGCTAACTCGGGTTATTTGACCCGTCGTCTTGTGGACGTGGCTCAGGATTCCATCATTACTGAGGTTGATTGCGGGACTGATAACGGCCTGACAATGGAGCCTGTGGTTGATTCCGGGCAGGTTGTAGCAACACTTGGACAACGTATTCTTGGCCGGACGATGGCCGAAGATGTGGTTGATCCCGAAGGTAATGTTTTGGCCAAAAAGGGGCAGTTGCTCGAAGAAGCGGATGTGGAAACCATCGAAAACGCTGGTATTCAGCGCGTTCTTATTCGTTCACCGCTGACTTGTGATGTGCGCCAGGGTGTATGTGCGGCTTGTTATGGTCGTGATCTGGCCCGTGGGACACCGGTTAATCAGGGAGAAGCTGTTGGTGTTATTGCGGCGCAATCCATTGGTGAGCCTGGTACTCAGCTGACCATGCGTACATTCCACATTGGGGGAACAGCGCAGGTTGTGGACAACTCATATCTTGAAGCTGCAGCTGAAGGAAAAATTGAGATTCGCAATCGTAATCTGGTGAAAAACTCCAATGGCGATTTGATCGTTATGGGGCGGAACCTGGCCGTGGCGATTGTTGACAGCAAAGGCAAGGAGCTTTCTTCGCATCGTATGAATTATGGTGCAAGCCTGTTGGTGGATGATGGAGATCAAATTCTGCGCGGACAGCGTATTGCAGAATGGGATCCATATACCAAGCCAGTGTTGACTGAAGTTGGCGGAACGGTTTCCTTTGAAGATCTGGTTGAAGGGGGTTCTATTGTCGAATCCACTGATGAGGCAACGGGCTTTACCAAACGTGTTCTGGTTGATTGGCGCTCTTCGAAAAGGGGCGATGGGTTGACGCCGGCATTGGCAATTCTTGTTGATGGTGAAGTAACCAAACTCGCCCGTGGTGGTGATGCGCGCTATATTCTTTCGGTGGATGCTGTACTGGCGGTTGAGCCGGGGCAAAAAATTGCACCGGGCGACATTCTGGCGCGTATTCCGCTTGAAAGTGCAAAAACCAAGGATATTACCGGTGGTTTGCCACGGGTGGCGGAGTTGTTTGAAGCGCGTCGTCCCAAGGACCATGCCGTGATTGCAGAAATTGACGGAACCATCCGTTTTGGTCGTGATTACAAGAACAAGCGTCGTATCATCATTGAGCCATTGGAGGAAAGTGGCGAGCCGGTGGAATATCTTATTCCCAAAGGCAAACCGTTCCACTTGCAAGAAGGTGATCAGATTGATCGCGGTGATTATTTGTTGGATGGAAATCCTGCTCCCCACGATATTCTTGCCATTCACGGGGTTGAAGAACTGGCGCGCTATCTGGTCAATGAAATCCAGGAAGTCTATCGTTTGCAGGGCGTGACCATCAACGACAAGCATATTGAAGTGATTGTGCGTCAGATGTTACAAAAGGCAGAAATCACCGTTCCAGGGGATTCCGGTCTTCTTAAAGACGAGCAGGTGGACAAGGTTGATCTGGACCTGCTTAACGAGCAACTAGAAGCGGAAGGCAAGAAGCCGGCTGAGTATACCCCTGTTTTGCTAGGTATTACCAAAGCCTCGCTTCAGACGCGTTCGTTTATCTCTGCGGCTTCCTTTCAGGAAACCACACGGGTATTGACCGAGGCCTCTGTAAGCGGCAAGGCTGATCTTCTTGAAGGGCTGAAGGAAAACGTTATCGTTGGCCGACTAATTCCTGCGGGAACCGGTGCAGCGACTGCAAACTTCAAAAATATCGCATCGCGTCGTGATGATCTTATTCTTGAAGAACGTCGCCGTATGGCTGAGGCTGCGGCTTTGGCAGCTCCCAAGCCTGAAGTGTCTGATGAGGCGTCTGAAGTTTTTGGGGCTAAGACTGAAGAGGCCAATGCAGCCCCCTCAGCTTCATCTTCTGATGATGCTGCATCTGATTCTACTTCGGATGCTTCCAAAGAATAGGACTTTGTATCAAAGCAGTATTTCGGGGGCCGCCTTCGGGTGGCCCCTTTTTTGTATAAGTTGGCCAATAGTAGAAAAACATAGCTTTCCCGGGACCTTTGGAGGGAGAGCGGACATGGCGGAATGTGGTGGGTAACCAATTATTCCGGAAGAAGCATTTTTATTAAAGGAACGCTTGACGGCTACGGGGCAGGGGGTTATAGCCACCGTACTTAAACGTTAGGTCGTGAATTTGAACGTTGAACCCTTGCCCAAAGGTGAGGATTTCAGAAAAAATTCAAACACATCGTTGAGTGAAAAGACGTAGCAATTGTTGGTGTATGACGGCCTCTATTTTTTGGGGTGGTCCAATGCAGCGAAAGCGCCACTAGCCTGAACATCTGGCTTGTTTGGCGCTATTTGATTGTTTTTATTGTCTTTTGTGAGAGAATTGTTGGGTACGAAAGCAAAGGGTTCGAGCGAAATGCCGACCATTAACCAGCTAGTCCGCAAGCCGCGGCAACCGAAAGTTAAGCGGAACAAGGTTCCAGCGATGGAAGCGAATCCGCAAAAGCGTGGTGTTTGCACGCGCGTTTATACAACCACACCCAAGAAGCCTAACTCGGCTTTGCGGAAGGTTGCAAAAGTGCGTCTGACTAATCAGCGCGAAGTTATTTCATATATTCCGGGTGAGGGGCACAACCTGCAAGAGCACTCTGTTGTGCTTATTCGCGGCGGTCGTGTGCGCGATCTTCCCGGTGTTCGTTATCATGTTTTGCGCGGCGTTCTGGATACTCAGAGTGTCAAGGATCGCAAACAGCGTCGTTCGAAATACGGCGCCAAGCGGCCTAAGTAAGGAGTTTATCTATGTCTCGTAGGCATCGTGCTGAGAAACGTGAAGTTATTCCCGATCCCAAATTTGGTGATCTGGTTGTTTC
>JAJRRJ010000061.1 GCA_024279575.1 Alphaproteobacteria bacterium
GAGCTGACTTAGAGCAACCCAACGCCCTATCGCGTACCATACATGCGATCGCCCGCATCACCCAAACCGGGTACAATATAGCCCTTTTCATTCAAATGAGAATCAATAGCGGCGGTAAATACCGGCACGTCCGGGTGTGCCTGGGTAAAAGCTTTAATACCTTCGGGTGCGGCCAGAAGACATAAAAATCGCAGATTATTGGCGCCACGTCCCTTAAGCCGTTCAATCGCGGCAATCGCTGAATTGGCTGTCGCCAACATCGGATCAACAACAATAATAAATCGATCTGCGATATCGGAGGGGGCTTTGAAATAATACTCCACCGGCTGAAGCGTTTCGTGGTCGCGGTAAAGCCCGATATGGGCCACTCTGGCGGCTGGAACCAAATCCAGCATCCCTTCCAGAAGACCGTTTCCTGCGCGCAAAATGGATGCAAATACAAGCTTTTTACCCTTAAGAGTGGGTGCCTGCATTTCTTCCATTGGTGTCTTGATGGTTTTAGTTTCCAGCGCCAGATCCCGGGTCACCTCGTAGCATAACAGGTGAGAAATTTCGCGCAGCAGACGGCGAAAACTCGCGGTGGAGGTTCCCTCATCGCGCATAATAGACAATTTGTGCTGAATGAGCGGGTGGTCGACAACGGTGACAGAACTCATAGGAATTGGCCTTTAGCTGAAATTTTATAAAAAACTTGTGCCGTGCACCCCAAGCGGGATGCCCAGCCATTTTGAAACGCTTTGCCCAATATCAGCAAAAGTCAACCGAATGCCAACACAGTGGGGCTTAAGAGCTGGGGAAAACATTAAAATTGGTATTTGCTCGCGCGTATGATCCGTTCCCGGAGCCGTTGGGTCATTGCCATGATCAGCAGTAAACAACAACAGATCATCCGGGCGCATACGCGAAATCAGTTCAGGGATGCGCGCATCGAACTGTTCCAACGCGTTGGCATAACCCGTTACGTCTCGCCGATGACCAAATTCGCTGTCAAAATCAACGAAATTGGTCATGATCATTGCGCCATCATCGCTCATTTCCATGGCCTCAAGGGTACGATCAAACAGGTTCATATTACCTGACGCCTTGATTTTGTGGGTTACGCCGCGCCCGGCATAAATGTCTGAAATCTTGCCAATGGCATACATCTGCCGACCGGCAGCCTTTACCCGATCAAGTAAAATTTCATCGGGGGGGGCAATAGCAAAATCACGCCGGTTGCCAGTGCGGGTAAACCCGATTTTTTCATCCCCCGCAAAAGGCCTGGCAATGACGCGGCCAATTTTGAGCGGCGCTGTATGTTTGAAAACAATTTCGCAAAGGTCATAAAGCTTTTGCAGGCCGAAATGCTCCTCATGGGCAGCAATCTGGAAAACACTATCCACTGATGTGTAACAAATAGGTTTGCCGGTGCGCACATGCTCGGCCCCCAATTGCTCAATAATTACCGTCCCGGAAGCGTGCTTGTTGCCCAAAACTCCCGGAAGGTCGGCCTCTGCAACAATTTGTTCTATTAAATCTTCCGGGAAGGCGGGATCCGTATCAGAAAAATATCCCCATTCAAAGGGCACTGGCAGGCCGGCAATTTCCCAGTGTCCTGAGGGGGTATCTTTGCCTATGGAAACTTCACGCCCCACACCCCAAACCCCACCTTCAGCTTCATTTGTCATCCCCGGCGGCACAATACCAGTTGAAAGTTCAAGGGATGCACCAAGGCCAAGTTTATTCAGATTGGGCAGGTGGAGCGGGCCTTGACGCAAACCTTCAATATCGCAGTTCCCGGCGGCGCATTGCTCAGCAATGTGGCCCACCGTATTTGACCCTTCGTCGCCAAAATCGGCTGCATCGGGCGCACCGCCAATTCCAACACTGTCAAGGACACACAAAATTACTCGGGGCATTTAACAGACCTTTTTAAATTTCATCGGGCATAATCGTTTGGACAATAATTGGATTTTTTTGCATGTCTGAATCAAACCGGTATGCCTGAATCAGACGTTGTTCAGCTTCAGTTGCACTTGTTTCATCACGCGCATGCAAACGGGCAAGGGGTATTTTTTTATCCACTTTACTGCCTATTGCAGCCAAATGATCAAAGCCCACCGCATGGTCAATTTTGTCGGTTGGCATACGCCGCCCCCCCCCAAGGGCAACCACCGCCATACCAACGTTTTTTGTATCTATTGCAGTAACTTTGCCTGACTGGGGCGCAAAAACGTCGCGAATAATGGGCGCGTCCGGTAAATAGGCATCCATTTTTTCAACAAAATCCACCGGTCCACCCAATGCTGAAACCATCATGGCAAATTTTTCAAGAGCAGCACCCGAGGTCAGGGCAGCCTCCGCCTGTTTCCAAGCCCCCTCATGGGTTGGTGCGCGCTCTGCCATCACCAGTGCCTGCGCTGCCAATTCAAGGGTAACGTGGCGCAACCGGGGATCAAGGGCCTTGCCGGTCAGAAAGTCCACCGCATTGCGCACCTCAACGCCATTGCCAGCAGCGCTTGCCAGGGGCTCATTCATGTCAGTCAAGACAGCCCCGGTTTTAACGCCCGCCCCATTGGCAACCTGCACCAAAGAGTTTGCCAGCCCAAGCGCCTCATCGGTAGTTTTCATAAAGGCACCTGAGCCCACCTTTACATCAAGGACCAGAACATCGAGCCCGGCTGCCAGTTTTTTGGCCAGAATGGAGGCGGTAATCAGAGAAATATTTTCAACCGTCGCTGTTACATCCCGCAACGCATAAAGGGCACGATCAGCGGGGGCCAGGTCATCAGTCTGGCCAATAATAGCGCACCCTACCTCACGCACGGTGTTGCGAAACAGTTCATTATCAGGGGTGGCCGTATAACCCGGGATAGCGTCAAATTTATCAAGGGTGCCCCCGGTATGGCCCAGCCCGCGCCCAGAAATCATGGGCACAAAAACATTGCAGGCGGCCAAAATCGGCGCCAGCATGAGAGAAACATTGTCCCCCACGCCACCGGTTGAATGCTTGTCTACCGCTGGCCCATCCAGATCAGACCAATCCAGAATTGAGCCTGAATCACGCATGGCCTTTGTTAGCGCTACACGTTCCTCAATATCCATTTGTTGAAAAAAGATCGCCATTGCAAAAGCTGCCGCCTGCGCATTGGACACCGAACCGTGAGTAAAACCATCAATAAAATTTTTGATTTCCTTTTCGGTAAGTTTTTCTCCGTCACGTTTTTTGGCAATCACTTCCTGAGGTAAAAATACCATTTTTTTAACTCCCGCTGTCTTTTTTTCGCCTAAGCTCCGTATGGGATCCACACATTTTTGACCTGTGTTGACTGCTCAAGGAAATAGTCCCCCGCCAGCTTGTCCCTGTCATTCCAATCCAGCGCTTTGCCAAGGGTGGTCCATGTGCGCTTAAGATTACCGACCGAGGCTTTTTCCACCATGGTTGCCCCTTGCAATGAACCGGCGAACCACATGGCATCGACCCCATCGTGCTCGGCAAGGGTTTTTGCCAGATCCTCACTATTGCCGGTCACAATGTTAATGACACCGCCGGGCACATCTGAAGTCTCAATCACCTGATAAAGGTCAGTCATGGCCAAAGGGTGCTGCTCAGAGGGCACCAAAACAACCGGGTTGCCCATGGCAACTGCGGGGGCCAGCATAGACACAGAGGCCAATAGAGGCGCTTCGTTGGGAGCCACAATTGCGATCACACCAATGGGTTCAACCATGGCAACGGAAACCGCCCGGATTGGAACATTGTGCACAGCGCCATCATATTTATCAGCCCATCCGGCAAACGCAAACAGGCGTTCTATGGACAGCTCAACTTCTGTTTTTGCAACCGCCGAGCTGACGCCGCTCATCTGACGAAGGCGCTCTGCAAACTCATCTTTGCGGTAATCCAGATTTTCTCCCAGATAATACAGAATTTGAGCCCGCAAATGCGCGCTTTTGTTTGCCCACCCCAAAGCGCCGCGCGCCGCTTCAACCGCATTTCTTATATCCTTGCGATTGCCTTCAGACACCTCGCCGATAACTTTACCCTCAGGGGCGAATATATCCCGTGCGTAGCCAGAATCCCCGCGTGCCTGCTTGCCCCCGATATACATTTTTACGGTACGGTCAACGCACTGGGTATCAGGCATATCAAGTGACTTGGTAGAAACGGGGGCTGGTGCAGGTAGAAGCTGAGAAATCCAGTCACGTTTAAGATAGGACACCATTCCCTCACGTCCGCCCTCGCGGCCAAACCCGCTTTCTTTATAGCCACCAAAACCGGCAGCGGCATCCATCTGATTGGTGCAATTTATCCAGACAATGCCCGACTTGATGCGCGGGGCAATATCCAGGGCAAGATTGACATTTTCTGTCCAGATTGAAGCCGCCAATCCATATTTGGTATTGTTGGCCAGGGCAACGGCCTCATCGGGGTTTCGGAAACTCATGGCCACAAGTACGGGGCCAAAAATTTCTTCGGTCACCAGCGTATGCGCAGGGGAAACATCGCTGATCAAAGTGGGCTTTATAAAACACCCCTGATTGGGAAGATCACCTGCAGCTTCATATTTTGTGCCTCCCTCCCTGTCCCCAAGGGCCAGCATATCCTGAATGCGCTTAACCTGCACCGGGTCCACAATCGCGCCCATATCAACAGATTTATCCAGCGGGTCGCCCACCCGCAATTGATCCATGCGCAATTTGAGTTTTTCAAGGAAACGCTTTTCAATGCCTTCCTGCACAAGAAGCCTTGATCCGGCACAACACACCTGCCCCTGATTAAACCAGATCGCATCAACAAGCCCCTCAACTGCACTGTCAATGTCAGCATCTTCAAACACGATATAGGGGCTTTTCCCCCCCAATTCGAGGGAGAGACCTTTGCCGGTCCCTGCTGTGGTTTTGCGAATAATTTTGCCTACCTGGGTCGAACCGGTGAAGGCAATTTTATCCACATCCCCATGTTCAACCAATGCCGCCCCGGTTTCCCCTTTGCCCGTGACAATATTGACCACTCCTTCAGGCAATCCCGCTTTTACGCAGATTTGAGCGAATAAAAGTGCGCTCAGGGATGTGTATTCAGCAGGTTTCAGCACAACGGTATTGCCCGCTGCAAGGGCTGGCGCGATCTTCCAGGACAACATCAGTAGCGGAAAATTCCAGGGAATAATCTGCCCGCAAACCCCATAGGGGGAATGGTTAGGGAATTGCCGTTCCAAATGCTGCGCCCATCCCGCATGGTGATAAAAATGACGAATAGCCAGAGGAATATCAATGTCACGGCTTTCGCGAATAGGCTTGCCATTATCCATGGTTTCAAGCACGGCGAACAAGCGCGCGTGTTTTTGAATTTGACGGGCCAGCGCATAAAGGAATTTTGCACGCTCAAAACCGCTCAGAGCCTGCCATTTTGGAAATGCTGTACGGGCCGCTTTTACCGCCCGATCAATATCGGATTTACTTCCCTCACTGATTTGGGCCAACTCCTGCTCAGTAGCCGGGTTGATGGAAGCAAAGGTTTTGGTCGTTTTGAGGAACTCTCCAGCGATAAAATGGCCGAATTTTCGCCCGTTTGCATCAAGCCATGCATTGGCCATCTCAGGGGCTTCGGGGGCGGGCCCATAGTCCAGAGTTTGAAAAATTTCGGAGACATTCATACTAAAATTCCTAAACCATGGGTTGGCGATAGTCAGCGGCATAGCGACCGGTGACCTGGTGTTCGAGCTGGCGTTCAATATCCGTTAACAAAGAGGACGCGCCAAATCGAAACAAATGCGGTTGTAACCAGTTTATTCCCAGTTCTTCCTTGATCAGCGCCAAATATGTCAGAGAATCTTTGGCCTTTGAAATACCGCCAGCGGGTTTGTAACCAATTTCAATGCCGGTTTCTTCAAAGAACCAGCGGATCATGCGGATCATGGCCAGAGAGGTTTGCAGGTTTGCATTGACCTTTTCCTTGCCGGTAGAGGTTTTGATAAAATCTGCTCCGGCCAGCATGCACACCAGCGAGGCTTTGGCGACATTGGTCTGGGTTGCCAGTTCACCGGTGCCTAAAATGGTTTTGATATGGGCCTCACCACAGGCGGCACGCATGGCCTTGATCTGATCGTAAAGTCCCTGCCAATCCCCCTCAAGCACCATGCCGCGCTCAATAACAATGTCTATTTCTTTTGCACCGGCTTTAACAGACGCTTCAATTTCAAGAAGCCGGATTTCAAGCGGCGTCAGACCGTGGGGAAAAGCGGTTGAAACCGCCGCCACAGGAATGTTTGAACCAGCCAATGCTTCAACGGCGGTGCCTACGAAATTATGATAAACACAAACAGCACCGGGTCTGATATCAAGGTTTTGGGCACCCAGGGCAGAAAGAATATCATTGCGAACCGGGCGGCGGGCTTTGGCGCAGAGGCGCTTGACGCGACCGGGGGTGTCGTCAGAATTCAAACTTGTCAGGTCAATCATGGTGATGGCTTTGAGCAGCCATGCGGCCTGATAGTTTTTCTTTACCGAGCGACGCGCGCCAATGCTGCCTGCGCGCCTTTCCAGAGCGGAGCGGTTCATGCGCACCTGATCAACCCAATCCATATCCAGCTCAAATCCAGGGTTTCGCTTATGGTTTTGAGCGTTCGCAGTGGATGTTTCCATGGTGACAGCTTTCAGGTTCATAATGCCTCCACTAAAGCGGGAATAAGTTTTTGCAAATGTTGGGCGCATACCGCCGCTACATTTTTGGTTTGGGTGTGGCTGATAGTCTCGTTTGCCATTCCTGCACCCATGTTGGTGATCCCCGAGCAGGCCCAGACCTGCATACCCAACATTCGCGCAAGAATTACCTCCGGCGCGGTGGACATACCAACAGAATTTGCACCAAGACCAATTGCATCTGTATTTCTGCAACGGTCTCAAAGAGGGACCAGAATACCATAGATATACGCCCTCACTAAGTGGAATATCCAGTTTTTGGGCGAGGGAAATGGCCCGCTTGCGCAAAAAGGGGTCATAGGCGTCAACCATGTTGACAAACCGCTTATCAGTGGGCTCCCCGATCAGAGGGTTCATGCCCGCGTAGTTTATGTGGTCTTTGAGCATCATCAGACTGCCCGGGCGTGTTTTTTCATCCAGAGAGCCCGCTGAATTGGTTAGAAAAAGCGTTGACGCCCCCAAAGTATGAACCGTTTCAAGCGCCACGCGCATTGCCGCGGCGTTGCCGTGTTCATAATAGTGTTCGCGCCCTGTCAGAATGGCAATGGATTTACCGCCCATTTTTCCAATTAAAAGATCGCTGCCATGGCCCGATACACCGCTACCCGATACACCGCTGTCAGATTGGCCATATCCTGGAAAGCCCTCCAGTTGGGCGTAAGGAAAAACCACTTTATGCTCCAGTATATCGGCCAACCCGGCCAGACCTGATCCCAGCACAAGGGCCGCTTCAATTTTTGTATCGCCGATTTTTTTTCTGATAGTGTGACTTGCGTCCATATCTATTTATCCAAAAATTCAGGGCCAAATGAATGGGGCAACAGTTGCTCCAGGGTGCTGAACAATGGCTTTTTTCCATCAGCTCCGACACAAATAACGGGAGTATCAAGGTCCGAAAATTCACGAATGCGCTGCCGGCACCCCCCGCACGGCGTCACCGGCTCTTTCCCCGGACCCGTTGTCAAAATACGTTTGATGCGCCTGCCCCCCCCGGCCAACATGGCTGAAATGGCAGATGCTTCGGCGCAACTGCCCTGAGGGTAGGCGGCGTTTTCCACATTGCACCCGGCATAGATATTGCCGTCATCAGCGAGAATGGCCGCACCGACAAAAAATCCTGAATAGGGCGCATGCGCATTTTTGCGCACCCTGTTTGCCGCTTCGAGCAAGGTCTGGTCGATGCCGTCCATTGTTAAATCTCCCAATTCAGTAAGCGTTAGCGTTCCTTAACGTAAGGAATGCCCCCGGCCTTTGGACCCACGGCCTTACCAATAAATCCTGCGAGCAAAACTACTGTCAGGATATAGGGCAGTGCCTGAATCAACTGCACCGGCACTTCGCCAATGATCGGCAACTCCGCCCCTTGCATAAAGTTACCAAGGGCTGAAAGGAAGCCAAACAACAAACAGGCATAGAGCGCAGGCACGGGCATCCATTTGGCAAAGATCAACGCAGCCAAGGCGATAAATCCACGCCCGGCAGTCATGTCTTTGACAAACCCTGAAGACATGCCGGTAGAAAGGTAGGCTCCGGCAATGCCGCATAGTATTCCCGTTATCAGAACTGCTTTGAAACGCATCATATTGACGTTAACACCGGCGGTATCAACCGCCTTGGGGTTTTCGCCCGAGGCGCGCAATCGCAGGCCAAAACGGGTGCGGAACAGCACAAAATAGGTAATCGGAACCGCAAAAAACGCCGCATAGACCAATATATTATGACCTGAGAGCAATTCGGAATAAATACCCCCGATGACCGGTACATCGGCCAGCTGATCGGCAAAGGGAAAGTCAAACCCGTTAAAACGCGCATCGCCATTAAGCTGGGGGGTGCGCCCGCCCTGTTTGAACCATGTCTGCCCCAGAAGCGTGGTTAGACCCGCTGCAAGGAAATTGATGGCAACGCCTGAAATGATCTGGTTGCCACGGAAGGTGATTGAGGCCACCCCATGAATAAGGGCCATGGCCATTGAAACACCGATACCAGCAAAAAGGCCCAACCAGGCTGAGCCGGTCAGGGCTGCAACAACCGCTGCACCAAACGCTCCGGCAAGCATTTTGCCTTCAAGGCCAATATCAAAAATGCCGGCACGTTCAGAATAAAGCCCCGCCAGACAGGCAAGTAATAATGGCACTGTTAAACGAACTGTGGAATCCAGCAACAGAATTAGAGAATCAAAAAATCCCATTTTTCCCCCCTAACTTTTAGACGATGCGGCGGCATCGTCTTTCGTATCTGACTTTGAAAATTCGAGCATTCCAAACATCATCTCCAGTGGTCCGCGGAACAGACCTTCCATAGCGCCGGTAAACAGGATCACCAGGGCCTGAATTACCAAAATCATTTCACGGGTAACCGCTGGCATCATAAAGGCCAATTCCTGCCCCCCCTGATAAAGGGCCCCAAACAGGACGGCGGCAAGGGCAATGCCGATAGGGTGATTGCGGCCCATCAATCCCACTGCGATCCCGACAAATCCGTAGCCAAATACAAAATCAAGCACCAGACGATTTTGCACGCCAAGCACTTCGTTCAGGGCAATCATCCCGGCAACGGCACCTGCAATCGTCATAGCAATCATCACAATCGCTGAATTTGAAATTCCCGCATAATGGGCTGCATTGGGGTTTTGGCCCATGGTGCGAATTTTATAACCAAGCTCGGTTCGCCATAGTAAAATATAAGTGGCAATCAACGCGAGAATGGCAACAAAAAACATCACATTAAGCGGGGAATATCCGAAATAATCCCACCATTCGCGCAATTGCGGCATTTTACCCGCGTTTACAACCGTGGCGCTTTCAGGCGCCATATTGGAGGGTTCTTTGAGCACATTATTGAGCATATAAACCATAAACGCCGAGGCGATGAAGTTAAACATGATGGTGGTAATCACCACATGGGAACCCCGTTTTGCCGCCAGATATCCGGGAACAAACCCCCAAAATCCACCCAAGGCACCTGCGGCAATCATGGCCAGAGGCATCACCAGCAGCCAATGGGTCTGATCTAAAGCCAGCGCCACCAGAATTGCGCCCAGCCCGGCAACATAGGCCTGCCCTTCGGCGCCAATATTAAACTGGCCCGCATGGGAAGCAATGGAAAATGCCAACCCGGCAAAAACAAAGTTGGTGGCGAAATGGAGCGTATAGCCCAGCCCTTCCCCATAACCAAATGCGCCATAGAGCAGAATTTTCACAGCCTCAAGGGGGTTTTCCCCAATGATGAGGACCACCAGACCAGAAATCAGAAAGGCAAGGGTGAGATTTAAAAAGGGAACAAGAACTAAATCAGCCCAACGGGGCAATGGTTTTCGCACAATCATTTTGCGCTCTCCTTGTTCTCACTACTTACGCCGGCCATCAACAGGCCCAATTCTGCTTCGGTGGCGGTTGCAGGGTCGACTTCCCCCACGATATGTCCGTCAAACATCACCAGAAGACGGTCAGCAAGCGAGCGAACCTCATCCAGTTCCACCGATACCAGCAAAACAGCCTTGCCCGCATCGCGCATGGCAACAATCTGATTATGAATGAATTCAATGGCCCCGATATCCACACCACGGGTTGGCTGCCCCACAATCAGCACATCGGGGTTACGACTCATTTCGCGCGCCAGCACAATTTTTTGCTGATTACCGCCGGAAAAATTGGCCACCTTGAGCCGGTTATTGGCTGGGCGAATATCAAATTTCTCAATATGGCGGTTTGCTTCAGCACGGGCGGCAGGGATAGAAAGAAAGGCACCTTTGCCGTACTTATCGTCATCCTGATAACCAAGAATGGCATTTTCCCATTGTTCAAAGGTGACAACCAGACCGAGTTCCTGACGATCTTCAGGAACATGGGCAACACTCATATCGCGCAGTTTAGCTGCGCCATCATCGCCCTTGATAACCACTTCTTTTCCCTTGACGATAAGCTTGCCCCCATCGGCTTTGCGCATACCGGTTATGGCCTCAAGCATATCGGACTGACCATTGCCGGACACGCCGGCAATTCCAACAATTTCTCCGGCCCGCACCTCAAAATTTATGCCTTTAACACGGGTGATCCCCATATCGTCTTTTACCACAAGGTCTTTGACCTCCAGTTTGACGTCACCTGGAGTGCTTTCACCCTTGTCCACGCGCAACAAAACCCGACGCCCCACCATCAATTCTGCCAACTCGGCAGGGTCTGTGTTTTTGGTTTGCAGAGTTTTAACCATTGCGCCCTGCCGCATAACAGAAACATCGTCGGTAATCGCCATGATTTCCCGCAACTTATGGGTAATCAGAAGAATGGTTTTTCCCTGCTCGCGCAAAGTTTTAAGTACCTTGAACAGATGATCGGCTTCTGAGGGGGTCAGGACACCTGTTGGTTCGTCCAAAATCAGAATTTCTGCGCCCCGATAAAGAGCCTTGAGGATTTCCACCCGCTGCTGACCGCCAACTGAAAGGTCTTCGATCAAGGCATCAGGATCAACTTCAAGCTCATAATCCCTGGCAAGCTGCGCCATAACCTTGCGTGCTTTATCAAGGCTTGGCTGCAAAAGGGCGCTGTCTTCGGCGCCTAAAACGACATTTTCCAGAACGGTAAAATTATCGACCAGCATAAAATGCTGATGCACCATGCCAATCCCCAACTCCAGAGCGTGGCTGGAATCCTTGATGGTTACCTGTTTGCCATCTACAAATATTTTCCCTGATTCAGCAGTATAAAATCCATAAAGGATGGACATCAACGTAGTCTTGCCGGCACCATTTTCTCCCACAATGCCATGAACAGTGCCACGGGTCACTTTGAGATCAATATCTTTGTTGGCGTGAACGGGGCCAAAGTGCTTGTTTATTCCAACAAGTTCGATGGCTAATTGGGAGGTGGCGGCATTTGGTGAAACAGCGGTCCCGGAGGACCGCTGTTCATTTGCCTGACTTTTGTCAGTCATTTACTTATCTACCCTGATTTACATTGCCGGTGGGCAAGTGTTGTCGTCCAGGTAGTTGTGAACCACAATTTCACCGGAAATGATTTTTGCAGTCAAATCGGCGACTGTTGCTTTCATTTCGTCAGTGATCAGGTCCGCATTGTTTTCGTCAAGTGACCAGCCAACGCCGCCATTTGCAAGGCCCATAACGTTGAAGCCTGAAGTCCATTCGCCGGTTGTGCCGTCGGTGAAGGCATTTGCAACAGCAACATCAACCTGCTTGAGCATGGAGGTGAGAACTGAACCGGGCTGGATGTAGTTCTGGTTCGCATCAACACCGATGGAGAACTTGCCCTCATCAGCTGCGGCCTGAAGCACACCAAGACCTGAACCACCAGCGGCGGCATAGATCACGTCCGCACCGCGAGCAAAGGCAGCTTTTGCCAACTCACCAGCGGTAATAGGATCATTCCATGCGGCAGGCGTTGTGCCGGTATAGTTTTCAAACACTTCGATGTCCGGGTTGATAGTCTGGGCACCCTGAGCATAACCACAATAGAATTTGTGGATCAGCGGAATGTCCATGCCACCAACAAAACCGATTTTTCCGGTTTCAGATTTCATGGCGGCAAGAGCGCCAACCAGGAACGAACCTTCGTGCTCGTTGAATACTACGGAGCGCACGTTTGGCGCATCAACAACCATGTCGATGATGGCAAAATTTGTATCCGGAAATTCAGCGGCAACTTTTTCAAGAGCGGAAGCCCATGAGAAACCAGCAACAACAACCGGGTTTGATCCGCGACGGGCGAACTGGCGTAGCGCCTGCTCACGCTGAGCATCAGCCTGAAGCTCAATATCCTGGAAGCTCATGCCTGTTTCTTCAGCCCAGGCGGTCGCACCATTGTAAGCGCTTTCATTAAAGCTCTTGTCGAATTTTCCGCCAAGATCATAAATGATCGCAGGTTCAGCCAATGCGGAGCCGGCAAGAACTGCACCAAGTGCAACGCCGCCTGCAAGAACGCCAAGACGTTTAGTGAGGGTTTTCGTTTTCATTTTTGTTAATCTCCCTGTCTTCGTTTCGGGTGGCGACTCGTGTCGCCGGGATTCACCCCGATAAAACGATAGGGTATAATTCAAGCGTGCAAATGACGCCGGGGCAAGTAAAAAGATTAAATTTTTGACCAAATGTTCAATTTTTAAGTGTTTATAGAGTTAAAACCGGCCCATCTGTTGCGCTTGCATCGTCTTTATCGTGGGTAACCAGCAGGGTGGGAATTTTTCGCCGCGCCACCTCTTCACACACAAGTTGGCGCATCGAATCACGCAAATCCGCATCCAACTTGGAAAATGGTTCATCCAACAGCAAAGCATTGGGGGTAGAGGCAATGACGCGAGCCAAAGCCACTCGTGCCTTTTGTCCCCCTGAAAGGGTATCCGGATCGGCATCGGCAAACTCGTCCATGGAGATTTCATGCAGCAAAGTCAATGCTTTGTCGCATCGCTCATGCATGGTTCCTCCGGCAGGCAGTGCAAAAAGAATATTCTGCAAAACCGAAAAATGAGGAAATAAAAGCGGATCCTGAAATAACACGCCCACCCGTCTGGATTCAGGGGGTAGTGTGGTGATGTTTTGCCCGTTGAGCCTGATAGTCCCGGTACAGGAAAATGAGCTGGGCAGAAAACCGGCAATAGCGTTGATGAGAGTTGATTTGCCTGAGCCTGATGGGCCCATGAGCGTTAAAATCTGCCCTGGCGCAATGATGGCATCCATGCCCAGCAACCTGACCGTCCCCTTAAATATCTCAACATTGTCGAGTTGCAGACCTGTTATTGCTTGATCGTTCATTTATTCCACACTTCTAACTTGCAGGCCGCGCCGATTGGACCAAAGCAGTTTAGGCACAAGATTTGCCAGGGCAAACACGATCAGAGGCAACAGGGTCTGCACCAGCGCATAGGTGCCGATAACCCGCCTGTTCCCCCCACTTGCCAGCGCAATGGCCTCAGTTGTCAGAGTGGGTTGCCGCCCTGCACCGATCAACAATGTTGGCAGATATTGCGCGATAGAAACCGCGAAGCCAAGGGCAAAAGCGGCTAGAACAGGGCGCAACAATATGGGTAGGCGTATGCTCCAAAAGGCGCGGTTAACACTTTTTCCCAGACTGCGCGCCACAGCCAGATAGCGTGTATCAAATGCATTCCATGGATCTGACAGGGTGAGATAGATATAGGGATAGGTAAAAATCATATGTACCAGAATCACCGCCCACAAGGTGCCATCAATGGAAAAGCGGATAAAAAGCACTGAAAGCCCCCCCACTAAAGCAATCTGGGGGACCAGTAATGGAATATATATTGTCCACCACGCCAATCGGGTGGCGCGTTTGTTGTTACGGTATTCATTCTCAAGGCTGGCCAGTACCAAAGCGAGGGATAATGTTGCTGCCCCAAGTCCGATAATAGTGGCGCGCCATCCGGTTTCCCAAAGATTTGTGGCCTGATCCGACCAGCTTTTTAATGTCCACACCTGGGGCAGTGCTTCAGGGAAACGCCAGACTCCGGCAACAGACCAAAGGGCTAAAAGAGCCGTTCCGACACTCACAATTAATACGCTGGCCCCCAACAGTCCCACCGACAACAGGCGCAGGATTTTATCCCGCTTGAAACGCCAGCCCCGCAGGGCCATCATACGTCCCAGATGCATCACCACATATTCTGCCGCCCACCAGGTCAGCACTGCCAGCAACGTAACGCCAACCTGAATAATTGCGCCGGCAGCTGCGGTAGTGCGCATGGACAGATCTGGATCATTCATCCATTGCAGGATGCGAACTGACAAAGTGGGAGGGGTCACAGGGCCAAGGATCAGGGCCACATCAATTGTGGAAGTGGCAAAGGCAATTACGGCAAAAACCGGCAGTCTTATTTGCAGATATACGCCGGGAAATACTGATATAAACCAGCTCCAAATCTGGCCATACCCCATGTTGGCAGCTATTCTGGGACGCCTGAAATCTGTCTGGGGAAGAGCTGCCATAGTGACAAAAAACAGAAAAGGAATTTCTTTCAGGATCAACCCAAGGGCCAGCGACAGCCCGGCAGGATCGTTAACAATCAGCCAGTCGGGGGGACGTAAAAAACCACTTAACTCCGGTGATACAAGACGTATCAAAAAGCCTGAAGGGGCAATGAGAAACAACAGGCCGAAGGCTGCTGCGGCATGGGGCACCGCCAAAACCGGTTTCATGAGCACCCAGACCCAGAAAAACCCGCGACTGCTCAAAAAGGTCGCAATAAACAGCATAACAATAGTCAGTGAAATCAGCGCCGTAAAAAGTCCGATCCAAAAAGAAAGTCCGACCGATGTCCAAAATCCGGGCACATTCAGGACGGTTTGGAACGCGCCCAGAGAAGTCTCAAACGGCTCCAAAGAATGCGCCCACCAGCCAAACTTCCAATCAAAAGCTGTTCCCAGCAATGAAAGGGTTGCAGCGCCGATCGGCAAAATGAGCAAGGCCAAGACCAGGGCTGGAATGATTGCAAGTCTAGACGTTTTTGCTTTCATTGGCGTGCCTTTGAGGGATGGTGGGATATCTTAACCAAAAAGATTATGGCACGCGTCAGCCGGAGCGTTCACTATCCACCATAGCGTCGGAGCCACTCCGCATCCAGCGCCTCACTCCACATTGCATCGGGCTCGTTCAGCGTTGCGCCAAGTTCAGCCGCACTCAGGGTTGCCGGACCTGACTTAAGGGCATCAAAGGCAGCCTGATCCTGCGGAGAAAGCTTATCATAGGCCAAAACAGTTGGGTCCCCCCAGATTGTTTCGTCACTTTTACGCAACTGTGCCTGTGGGGACAAAAGAAAATTGGCTACAACCATCGCCCCCGCTTTGGCATTGGCGTTAAAGGGAATGGCAACGAAATGGGCGTTACCGATTGAGCCATAATCCATGACAAACGAGCGTACTGTTTGGGGAATCAGCCCCTCGTTGATAGCGGAGGAGGCCTCACCGGGATTAAAGGTCATGGCGATATCAATTTCGCTGTCTGAAAGCAGGGTTTTTAACTGGGTGGTATCTGCTGCAAAAATCCGGCCCGAACGCCATAAATGGGGATGTACCCGATCCAGCCAAGCCCATAAAGGCGCTGTGGTTGCCTCAAAAACAGTTGCGTCAGGGGCGGTCTTGAAAACCGAGTGATCGCTTGTCAGGCCCAAAAGAACCTGTTTCAAAAAGGTGGTGCCAATGAAATTGGGGGGCGCTGCGTAAGTGAAGCGACCCGGGTTTTTTTGTATCCACTCCTCAAGTGCGGCAAGGGAATCTGGTGCTGTCGGCACAATCGCTGAATCATAATAAAATGTCAGCTGAGCGGTTCCCCAGGGGCTTTCAAGTCCGTCGACGGGGGTCGTGAAATCGGATGTCAGAACGGGCTTGTTCTCAAAATCGGTCAAAGCATAATTGGGCAAAAAGGTAGACCACGGAGACGAAAGCAGCAGGCCCTGACGCTTCAGGGTGGCAAAATTTTCCCCATTTACCCATACCAGATCAACCGCGCCATTTTCTGTGCGCCCGGCTTCAAACTCAGCAAGAACCCGTGCAACAACATTGGCGGTTTCTGAGATTTTGACTTGGGTGAGTTTTACCCCATAGCGGCTTTGCACCTCCTGGCCAACCCAGGCAATATAGGCATTTATGTTTTGTGCGCCGCCCCATGCGTGCCAGAAAACCTCCTGCCCTTTTGCCTCAGCCAAAACACTGTTCCAATCATTTGGATCAGGGTCAGCGGCAGCCAGTGGAGACACAGAAAGCGCAAAAGCGGCTAAAATCGAAAAAATCTTTGCAAAGGGAGGCATGAAGGTAAATTCCTTTTTTTCCTTAACTGCCCCGATTGAACCAGCAGGTCAACACACGCGCGTTCAACGACGTGTGAACGTCTTTATATCTGGTTTTCCGGTATCTCATTTCTGGGAAGCATCGGGGCATCCATCGCATCACAAAACCGCCCCATAAACCGGTCAATTATCCGTTGAGCGCTTTTACCCACGATGGTTTTTCCCAATGCCATTATGTGTTTTGAAGCACCCCCGTTTGCGGCGAATTTCAGCAAAGTACCCGTGGCTATGTCACCTAATGAAAGGGCATTGTCATGGATATTGTCTTGGATATTGTCCCGGATATTATCTTGGACACTCAACGATTGGAATTCGTGTGTTTGTTCGCAAACTGATTGGGGCCAATATCCATCAACGTTGAGGGAGGCACGCTCACTCCGGGTAATGTCATAATCCACCAACTCAATATCTGCAGACCCATGGGCCAAGCCTAACACGCCCCCCCGTCCGCGCCCGGACAGGGTATATTTTTTTGCTTCCGTGATATTACTCAGGGTCAATTCTCCAGAGAACTTTGGTCGCATAACTCCTAAATTCACCTGAATAGTCAAATCAAGGGTGTTGGCTGAACTCCACTTAATATTTTGGCAGCGTGGAATCGCCTGTTTTAGAACATTGGTATCGTTCAACGCCCGCCAAACGCGCATCCGATCCGCCAAAATCAGATAGGTTCCACTAAAATCCATGTTCTTTATCCCTTTTGGCCTTTAAGTGCGGCATTTTCGCACCAATATTAAACAAATGGGGTCGCATGTAAGCGGTTGCAATTGTCACCGGGTCTCGGGTACGCTTAATGGGCATAAATAACCAACAAATTTTTAATAAAATCGGAGTGCATAAATGGCCAACGAATTGATGGATAAACCTTTGCAGTATTTGGACAAGGCAATGAGCTCAATCCGGGATCTTGGTCTTTGGCCTGAAAACTCCGAGGAGGCCCCCATTACCGGCCTGCTCCAACAGATCACCGAATTGGATGAAACCCGGGTTTTACTGATCGGACGTACATTGACGCAGGCTTCAATTTTCAACGAAGTTGTGCGTGAGCAGGTATCGGGCATGAATGTGGGTGAGCGCTATGAGGATATCACCAAGGGGTTTGATTCCATTCGTGATGACGCCAAGGGCATGGTGGACCAACTCGCAGATGGCAAACTGGACCTGCTGGAGCGCACGTCCAATGTCTGGATGAAAATTACGCGGGGGGATATCGCAACGCGTTTTGATAAAATTCGCGATATTTATCTCGAGGTTTCCAGAGATACTAAAGATCAGGTTGAGCGTGAGCACACAATTTTGGAAGCATATCGCGATTTCCGTGGCGCATTGAAGCAGTCTGAAGTTATGGCGCTGGAAGTTCTGGATAAGGCGGCGATTGTACTGGGTACAAAAAAGACCGCGCTTCAGGGTGCAACAGAAGCTCTTTCAGCTTTTTCTGAGGGAACACCTGCTGATCGGGCGCGGTTGGAGATGGCACGGGATGAGCGTGTACGAGAACTGCAAAATGAAGAGCGGCGCTATCAGATTGCCAAAGACCTAAGCGATAACCTCACAATTTCGTACAATACTTCAGAAGTGGTGATGGCCCGACTGATGCAAACCACCAACGCCAAAGAACGGGTATATCAGCAATCCATTTCGTTTTTCTCCACCAACGAAACTGTGCTGACCGCCCTTTCCGCTTCGTTCACCGGGCTGTTTGGCCTGCACGAAAGCACCCAGACCCTGAACGCCATGAAAGAGGGCATGAGCAAATCGCTGGAAACACTGGCTGAAATCGGTGACACAGTACATGAGGAAGCACTCAAGGCGGGCTATGGTCCCACCATTCGTGCTGATTCCGTCAAAATGCTGGTGGACAGTGTGGTGAATTTTCAGGAACGCTCTATCGGCATCATCAATGAAATGCGTCAGCTATCAACAAAGAACTCCGCTGAAATCCGGGATGCAGTTGAAGATGGCAAACAGCGTCTGGCCAAGCTGGCAGCAGATGGCAACGCACTTGTTCTGGAACAACACAAGCAATAGCACAGTTCATATCCGTATGATTTTGATATTGAGGTAGACTTTTGACGGCCCCTGGCAACAAAAAAAAAGCAGCTGCAGCACCTTTGAGTGAAGTCATGCTGGCGATGGATGTGGTTGACACGCTACGCCATCGTCAGGATTTGGTGATCAGGGAACTGGCAGGTGGCGATCGCAAGGCCAACCTTGTTGAACGTCTGCGCAAAATCTATCTTGAGCAGGGCATTCAGGTTCCAGAAAGCATCCTTCTTGAGGGAGTTGCCGCGCTTGAGGAAGATCGGTTTGTTTACCAGCCCACCGGGTCCGGCCTCAGGCGTAAGCTGGCAGAAATCTATGTTACCCGTTCTGCGTGGGGGAAATGGGTGTTGGGTGCCATCATTTCTATGGCACTGGTCTTTGGCGGATATTTTGCAGTTTACCTGCCATATCAGGCAAATCTGGCAGAAAAGGCCCGTATTGAACTGGTGGAGAAAATGCCGAGCCAAATGCAGGCGCTTTATGACACAATTTTTGCCGAAACCAAGGTGCAGTCTCCGATATCTCAGGCCCGGCAATTATTGGAACGCGGACAAACAGCATCCAAAGAAGGAAACCGGGAAGACGCCGAAGCGGCGCTGGCGGGTCTAACGGAAATCCGGGACCAACTGAGGATGGTTTATTCGCTTAAGGTGGTAAACAGGGACGGCGTTCAATCCGGTTTCTGGACATTTCCTGAAATAAATCGCGATGCCACCAACTATTATATTGTGGTGGAAGCCATTAGCGCGGATGGGGAAATTCTAACAATTCCCGTTGAAAATCAAGAAACCGGCATGGTGGAGAACGTGCAGATGTGGGGGCTAAGGGTTCCTGAATTCGTATATAATTCAATTGGTGCGGACAAGCGCGATGATGGTATAATTCAACGCAACATTGTCGGGCAAAAAGAATTCGGATTTTTTGACGTCAAATATACGATCCCGGTATCTGGCGGGGCGGTGACACGGTGGTAATATGGCAATAAGTGGCCCCGAGGCAATGGCCTCTCTGGATGATGCGGTACGAGATATTCGGCGGGATGAAAGTGACATTGGCAAGCGCCTGTCACGAAGTGTCGAGCGCATGGGTAAGATTCGTGAAAATGAAGCTGAGCTTTGTCGACAGCTCGCAAAACTTCGTCTTTCCCCTAAAATGCAACAGGAAATTGAGGGGCGGTTGATACCGGCAGAAAAACAGGCGCGTCAGGTTTTCAAAACCCATGCGGCAGAGAGCGAAGCTGTGGCCAAAACTCTGAAGGCTCAGGATGAAGTGATTGCTCAATTGGCAAAATCCCGGCACGTGGCCTTGCAGGAGTTGGGGCGGGCGCAAGAAAAACTTAAGGGTATTTCCAGCCGGGTAGCGGACCTGGTTGCAGCGGACCCCCAATATGCTGACCTGCGCGCCAATGTGGATGAGTTGCAAACCATCGCCAATGAAAGCCTGAAAAAAACCGAACAGGCCGAGGCAGATCAGGAGCAAAAGGGACGCCCCTATCGCGAAGACCCGCTGTTTATGTATTTGTGGGATGCCGGGTATGGGACTTCAAGCTATAAGGCCAATAATCTGGCGCGGTGGCTGGATGGGCTTGTCGCCA
>JAJRRJ010000062.1 GCA_024279575.1 Alphaproteobacteria bacterium
GAGGGAGACCAGCAAAAGAGTGAAACGGTTGCTGGAGTTGCCTTTTCCGGACGTGTAATTGAAGGGCTACAGCCCAAAGAGTTGCGGGGATTGATTGATCAGACAAAAACACAGTTGGGATCCGGGGTCGTTGTTGTTGTGGGAATTTCTGATGAAGGAAAGGCCGCTATTGCTGTGGGGGTTACCAAGGATTTGACGGAACGTCATAGCGCGGTAGATCTGGTACGGGTTGGTGCGGCTGCGCTTGGGGGCAAAGGGGGCGGTGGACGCCCGGATATGGCGCAGGCCGGTGGACCGGATGCCAGTAAGGGCGAGGCTGCGCTGGAGGCTATTCGGGATGTACTTAAGGGGTAGATTCCAGATTTGCGTGTAAGTTATGGAAATCATTTGATTTCTACATTGTCGCCAAAAACATTCAGCGCCAGGTTGGAAAAGCCCCTTGGATTTTGAACGACAGCCCGCCTTAATGAAAACCAGGGGTGGAACTAAACCGGGTCAGGTCCATTTCTAGTGCGTAGCGGTTTTTGAAAATAGTTGGATCACAACAACTCCGGTGATAATCAACACAATTCCAAGGCCTGACCACAGGGCATAGACAATGCCGATGGGCATGAATTTCAACGTCAGGGACATGAAATAGAAAGCTCCCGCATACCAATAACAACGCCGAGGGAGGGCAGGGGTTTGGTAAATTGTTGGGAAATCTGAAGCATTGAGGTTCCAGTGACTTCAAACATAATAGCGATGAGCAAGTAGATATAGTGAACTGGCATTTTTTCCTCCCAAATAGAAAAGGCGGAAAACCAAGTTTCCCGCCTTTTTTGTAACAATATTATACCTGGCGTTATGCCATGGCTTTTTGCAAATTCGCGTCAATGGCTTCAAGAAAGCCCATTGTTGTCAACCATTCTTGCTCTGGTCCCACCAGAAGCGCAAGATCTTTGGTCATGCCGCCACTCTGGATAGTATCGACAACAGTTTTTTCCAGTGTTGTGGCAAAATCGGCCAGCGCCTGATTGTTGTCGAGTTTTGCCCGGTGGGACAATCCGCGGGTCCATGCATAAATGGAGGCGGTGGAGTTTGTGGAGGTGTCTTTGCCTTCCTGATGCTGGCGATAGTGGCGCGTTACAGTGCCGTGGGCAGCCTCTGATTCCACGACCTTGCCATCCGGGGTCATCAAAACAGAAGTCATCAACCCCAAAGAACCAAACCCTTGTGCAACAAGGTCAGACTGAACATCGCCGTCATAGTTTTTGCAGGCCCAGACATATCCGCCGGACCATTTCAGGGCGGCTGCCACCATGTCGTCAATCAGGCGGTGTTCGTACCAGATTTCCGCTTTTTTATATTTGTCGGCAAAATCTTCGTCAAAGACCTGTTGGAAGATATCCTTGAACCGCCCGTCATAGACTTTCAGGATAGTGTTTTTGGTTGAAAGGTAACACGGCACTTTCCGTTGCAGGGCGTAATTTAGCGAGGCGCGCGCAAAATCGCGAATTGAATCATCCAGATTGTACATGGCCATGGCAACACCAGAGGAGGGGGCATCAAACACATCGTGTTCAATGGTTTCCCCGTCATCTCCAACAAACTTGATGGTGAGCTTTCCCTTGCCGGGGAAGCGGAAGTCGGTGGCTTTGTACTGGTCGCCAAAGGCGTGGCGGCCAACAATGATGGGTTGGGTCCAGCCGGGAACAAGTTTTGGCACGTTTTCGCAGATAATAGGTTCGCGGAAGATCACGCCGCCTAAAATATTGCGAATGGTGCCATTGGGGGAGCGCCACATTTTTTTAAGACCAAATTCTTCTACCCGTGCTTCGTCGGGAGTAATCGTGGCGCACTTCACGCCAACGCCGTGTTTTTTGATGGCATAAGCGGCATCAATCGTAACTTGATCGTCGGTTGCATCGCGGGATTCCATGCCGAGATCATAATATGCAAGGTCAAGGTCCAGATAGGGGTGGATCAGTTTGTCCTTGATTGCCTGCCATATGATCCGGGTCATTTCATCGCCATCTAATTCGACAACCGGGTTTGCAACTTTGATTTTTGCCATGGAAAAACTCCGCCATTTGGTGCGTGAACTGAGCGCCTTATTTATGGGGCGCTGATTATGTGGCCCCTATACCACCTGCTTGGTCTCAGGCATAGGATCAAAGCGCGACAATTTTGCTTTCCTCAAAGGTATTTTTTGCCTTTGCTCTGCGGGAGCTTATTCTCTGGCGTTCGCGATTCAGAATGGAATCTGCATCTAGTGCACGAATGGATGATTGGGGTGATTGAGGGATATCGCCGGTGAGTTGTAACGCCAAAAACCGGGCGCAACAAACACGTAAAAAAGAAGCGAAATTGGCGAGATCATGCCCCTCCTGTATGGATTCGTTGTAAAATCTGGTAAGTATCTGCCCCAGTGTCAGCCCATCACGTTTTGCGATGTCTGAGAGTATATCCCAAAAAAAATCTTCCAGCCGTACACTGGTGACTTGTCCAACAATTCGCACGGAGCGAGTGGTGGATTGCCACAGGGTGGGGTCGGCGCCAATAAACAGTTTACACATGAGGTTTCCCTTTTTTTTTGCGGTGTTCTGTTTTGCATATTTCAGCGTTATTGCGCCGGCCCCTTTGAAATCATATGACTTAGCTGTGGGAAATTTTGGTTCCCAAAGCTTCCAAAAACTGAGCCATCCACGCGGGATGGGCAGGCCAGGCTGGCGCGGTGACCAGATTACCATCTGTTTGTGCTCCATCAATAGCAATATCGGCATAATTTCCACCTGATGCGGTAACTTCGGGTGCACAAGCGGGGTAAGCTGAACAATTACGCCCTTGC
>JAJRRJ010000063.1 GCA_024279575.1 Alphaproteobacteria bacterium
ATTCTACCGGTTCAAGGCTTTGACCAATCCCGCGCATAATCAGTGCAGTGTTTTTCAGACATGCGGGCACATCTGCTCCAAGTTCAAGTGCCAATTCTGCTAACTCGATTTGATCAATTTTTGCTCCTGCTCCTTCCTTAAGCAGATTGAGAACCGCTGCCGCATCGGCTGACCCTCCTCCGATTCCAGCGGCCACGGGCAGATTTTTCGTCAATGAAACAGATAAATGTCGGGGCAGTGCATCAGGCCATTTGGAACGGAAAATCCTAAGTGCACGCAACACAAGATTGTTTTCGTCAGCGCTTAAACCCTGGGCGAACGGCCCATCAATGCTTAGCTGGTCGCCTAGTTGCCCCTTGGCCTGCTCAATCGAAACCTGATCACCAATCCGGGCAAAAACAACCAGACTTTGCAATTGATGGTATCCATCACTGCGCTGCCCGCTCACATGCAGATTTAAGTTGATTTTTGCGTGGGCGCAGCCGGACCTGTTTACATACTGGTGAGCATCAAAGCAGTGACTTTTTTTGCTCATGTTCCTTCAGTATCAGGCAGGCCATTTTCAAGTTTTGGCATAACCCTTGCAGAAACTGTACCCTGTTCATCCATTGCCAGGGCGATATTCCACTGAAAATACGCTTCATTTTTGCGTCCCACACGCCAATATGCATCCCCGAGATGGTCATTGATTTCAGGATCATTGGGGCTGAGCTTTACAGCTTCTTCAAGAATTTGCACAGCTTCATCAAACCGGTTCAGTTTGAAAATTGCCCACCCCAGAGAATCAACAATATATCCATCACCTGGATTTGAGCGAACCGCCTGTTCAATCATGCCCAAGGCTCTTTGCAGATTTATACCCATTTCGGCCCATGAATAGCCCAGATAATTCAAAACCTGAGGTTGGGAGGGATTAAGTTCCAGCGCCCGTAAAAAATCACTCTCTGCTTCTTCCCATGCGCCCCGGCGTTCGTTGGCAATGCCACGCAAATAAAAGAAACGCCAGTCCCGGGGGCGTTCGCCGCCAACGAGGGCAATGGCTTTTGAATAGACCTGGGCGGATTCATCAAATTGTTCATCCACACGAAGCAAATCCCCAAGCGCAGTAATGGCAACCAGACTATCGGGGTTTGTGGTAACAATATTGCGCAGCCGCCTGATTGCCTCAGGGCGATCACCCAATGAATCAATGTTTTGAGCAACGCGTGTTAGTGCCCCCACCCGGTATAAGGAATCGCGGGGAATATGAGAATAAACTTAATTTGCGGCTTCAAAGCGCTCGGATGCCTCAAGAAACTGAGCAATACTAAGCGACAGGGTGTCCGATTTTGGATGCAGATAACGGCCAAGCTGCAGGAACACCATTGCAACTTCGGGTGAGCCATCACGGCCTATGGCCACACCAATGCCCTGAAATAATTCGGATGCAGCCATTGGAATTGAGGTGGCGAACTTTCCAGGAAGACGGCCAGCCAGAATGTGTTGGCGCACATAATCGACACTTGGATGGCTTAAGCCCTGCGCTTCAAATTCACTCAGGACATCAAGTGCCTCCTGAGCATTCCCTTCGTTGGCCAGTATTCGTACATAGAGCTCAACAACCCGCCCCATAAAGGGATCATTTTCATACGCTGTGCGTGCATAATCCATGGCAACAGGTTTACCGGCGAGGTCCGCCATCAAAGCCTTGTGAAATGCCAGAAAATTTTGCAACGACCCATTGGCAGAACGATCCAGTTCCTTGAAACCCGTTTCAATATCTGTTTGCCCCACCCGCGCCCACGCACGCACAACCGCTGCGGAAATATCAACAAAATCTGACAACCCAACCCCTTCCAGGCTTGAAATTACCGATGCATAGCGTCTCTCTTTGAGCGCAACCGTTGCAATAACAAGTTTAGCAAGGGAGTTGCTGGGAGCCAGTTCCAGCATCCGCCGCGCCACAGGTTCCGCCTCACGAACCCGGCCATCAGCTACCAGTGCGGCAAACGCACGCTCGATAACTGCAGGATTGTCCCATTGGCTTTGGGCAGCATCCATCAAAGCGCTTGCAGCATCAGAAGTGCTTAGTTCTTTGAAGGCATATTGTCCGGCCAAAAAGCTTCCCGATGGACTGGGAAATCGAAATTGGGAGGGTTGGGCGTTTGCCAGGCCAGTTGGCAAAGCAATCAGCAGAATTGCCAGAAACCTGGCGCAAAGCACTTTATTTATGCGTAACAATTCTGTTCTCTTTCGCTTTGAGTTGAATATAGTGTTCTTTAGTATGGATATTTGGCTGAATACCAAATTGCAAGCCGTTCAAAGCCCGTCGCATGTGCATGCCACACAATCAAGTCAAAAAACTGTTGGTGAGACAAGACAGCGGCGTGCGGGTATGTGATAAGAGAGAACATGAGGGCAGAAAAACAAAAAGAATCACAGCAAATTCTTGCGTTGTTACAATGGTATCAGGCAGCAGGCGTCGACATCTGTGTAAACGATAAGCCCGGTGACCAGTTTAGCCTTGGTAACAATCCTGTACAATCCAAAATTATATCCGCCCGCCCCCCTCAAACATCTGACGTTGCTTCCCGGACAAAGGTCATCGCACAACATGGCATCGATGCAAGCCAAGGTGACCCCATTCAAGCAAAAAAAATTGCCCAAAATGCAAAAACTCTAGAGGAATTACGCACATCTCTGGAAAATCTTGAAGGATGCACTTTACGGCTTCGGGCCACCCAGCTGGTATTTGGCGAGGGAAACCCTGACGCCCAGATTATGCTGGTTGGCAAAGCTCCCTCCAAAGACGACGATTTAAGCGGGCAGGCCTTTTCAGGCAATGCGGGGGAATTGCTCAACAATATGCTCACGTCAATCGGACTTGATCGAACAGAGGTATATCTGGCCAATATTGTACACTGGCGCCCGCCTGGAAACAGGGACCCAGCCCCCCATGAGGTTGATATGTGCCTGCCGTTCCTTAAACGGCAGATTGAGCTTGTGGCTCCAAAAATCATCATTACCCTTGGCGAAATGGCTGCAAAATCTTTGCTGGAGCAAAACAAACCCCTTACCAGTCTGCGTGGGAACTGGACCCACACACAGATCGGCACCCACAAAACTCAAATACTGGCCAGTTTGCACCCGGAATTTTTGCTCAAGCAACCGGCGCAAAAATTCAGCGCCTGGTCAGACCTTCAAAAACTACAAAAGGCCGCAGCACAACTATGTCAAACCTCCTAAAAATTCAGGCGCTTTTTATATCATCTGCACTGCTGATGTTTGGTGGTGGGTTACAGGGCCTGTTGCTGTCTGTTCGCGGGGCAGAGGAGGGATTTTCCATTTTTGCACTGGGTTTGATTGGCACGGGCTGGTCCATAGGATTCATTGCCGGATCAATTTTTGTACCACTGGTGGTGCGCCGCACGGGGCATATTCGCGCCTATTCTGTTATGGCTGCCCTGGGTACTCTGGCCATTTTGCTCAATCTGCTCTGGATCAGCGAATTGGGATGGAGTGTGTTGCGCATCCTTTCGGGTTTTTGTTTTGCCGGCGCAGCAATGATTGTTGAAAGCTGGCTGAATGAAGTTTCTGACAACAAAAGCCGCGGCACAATCTTTTCCCTTTATGTGATGATCAACATGGCCTTTTTGACGTTGGGGCAGCTTGCCATCTCCTATACGGGTATTTTGGGATATTTACCATTTATCGTCGGAGCAATGGCCTTTGTTCTGGCACTGTTACCCACCGCGCTGACAACCCGGCAACAGCCTCGCCCCTTGACTTCAGCCAAGATAGACCTCGCCCTTTTACTACGCACCTCCCCGATTGCAGTCATTGCCAGTTTTTGTGTTGGCATTGCAAATGGCACCTTTTATACGCTGGCTCCTGTCCTTGGATTTTCGCAAGGGTTAAGCGCCACAAGCATTGCTCAATTTATGAGTGTTGCGATGGTTCTGGGTGCACTGTCCCAGGTTCCGTGTGGCCGTTTGTCTGATAAAATTGACCGGCGCTGGGTGATCATGGGTGCAGGATTAACTGCCAGTGTAATGGGCCTTGTGTTGGCATTCGTGCACCCAAGCGAGGGCTGGTTGCTTTATGTGCTGTTTGGATTTTACGGGTTTGCCGCATTTCCAATCCATGCGGTTGCTGTCGCCCACGCCAATGATGCAGCAAAAGAGGGCCAGTTTGCGCCAATCGCGGCGGGCATGCTTTTGACATTTGGTTTTGGATTGGCAATAGGCCCGTTGATTTCTGCTTGGCTGATGAATGATTTCATGCCCTCATACATGTTTCTTGTCACCGCGGCCTTTCACGGAATTCTGGCGATTTCCGCCTTTATTCGCATGAAAGTCCGTCCCATTGAAAACCCTGAAGATCACGCTCCCTTTAGGGCCGTTCCCATGGAGCGGAGTTCAACCGCCACCACCATGACCCTTGATCCGCGTGCTGAAGAAAATACCAAAAACTAGAAAGAGTCCCGCCAATGTTTCCTTCCAAACTCAGTGAATCTAAAAAATTCGTGCCACTAAACATCGCCGTGCTTGTTGTTTCGGACACCCGCACCCTAAACGATGATGTAAGCGGGGCATTACTTGAAAACATGCTTGTTGAGGATGGGCATAAATGCGCCGCAAGAATTGTGGTCAAAGATGATGTTGCCCAAATTCGCGCTACTGTTCAGGGTTGGGTTGCTGACCCTGACGTAGATATCGTAATCACGACCGGGGGCACAGGTTTTTCCGGGTTTGACGTGACGCCTGAAGCGGTAGAGCCGTTATTTGACAAGCACATGGAAGGTTTTTCAGCACTTTTTCATGCCTATTCTGCTCAAAAAATTGGTACCTCCACAATGCTATCGCGGGCGACCGCAGGGCTTGCGGCAACGACCTTTATATTTTGTCTTCCGGGTTCAAAGGGGGCCTGTCAGGATGCATGGCAGGGCATTATTCGCCACCAGCTCAACTATCGGCATGGGCCATGTAATCTCGTTGAGCTAATGCCTCGGCTTGGGGAGCACTTAACTCAAAAATAGCCCACGAGCCTAAAATTCAGATAAAATTTACTATTTGTTCTTTATTTGTTCTCATTTTCTGTTATAGGTCTTCACAAAAGCAGGCTCCGATTTTGGGTGTCCGGCAACAGGAGAGATATAATGGTTCCCCAATTCGCCCCCTCTTTTGACCAGATTGAGCGGTTGGCCGCTTCGCATGATGCCGATATTTTACAGTTCAAAATGGTCGATCCTGCACGCAATCGCGGGCGAGGCGCACAAAGCAATCGCTCTGGAAAATTTGAAGCCGTGCAGCGGGATAGCTTTGACGATGGTTGGACCACCAGTGACCCCACTCCCCCTTTTGAGACCATTGAACATATTGAGCGCGCCTCAACAATCATCAACCGGAACAAATCTCCCGACTTACATTTTGATCGCTCGATTAATCCTTATCGGGGGTGCGCGCATGGCTGTTCCTATTGTTATGCACGCCCCACCCACACATTTTTGGGGCATTCTGCAGGATTGGATTTCGAGCGGGATATTTATGTTAAACCAAATGCGGCTGAATTGCTCAAGCAAGAACTGTCCCACTCTCGTTACCGGGCAAAAACAATTGGCATTGGCACCAATACCGATCCCTATCAGCCTGTTGAAAAAAAGCATAAAATCATGCGCGGTCTTCTAAAAGTCCTGCTTGATACAAAACATCCGGTAACCATCACAACCAAGTCAGCGTTAATCCTGCGTGATGTGGATATTCTTGCGCAAATGGCAAAGCAAAATCTGGTGTCTGTGGCCGTGTCTATTACCTCTCTGGATCATAAATTGTCGCGTTGGATGGAGCCGCGGGCATCTGCCCCCGCCAAACGACTAAATGCAATAAAAATGCTGTCTGAGGCGAGCATCCCCACCCATGTTTTGGTAGCCCCGATGATCCCTGCCATCAATGATATGGAGCTGGAGAGAATAGTGGAGGCGGCTACAGCACAAGGGGCGGTTGGCGCGCAAATGATTATGCTTCGGCTTCCGGGGGAAGTGAAGGACATTTTCAGGGAGTGGCTGTTGCGTTATTACCCGAACAAGGTTTCCCATGTACTCAACCTTGTGCGCGACGTACGTGGCGGGCGCAAAAACGGTCGTACAAATGATGCACGGTTTCATTCACGGTTTGTTGGCCAGGGGCCCTACGCCATAATGCTTCAACAACGTTTTGAGAGAATTGTGGAAAAACTTCAGCTTCAAAAAAAACCTCTGGTTCTGCGCTCTGATCTGTTTGTTCCTCCAGCCAGGAATAACCAGCAACTTTCCTTATTTTGAGGCCTGTTGTGATGGAGTGACTTCCAGTAAAGTTTTGCCATGAAACAACATGATTCTCTTTTTCCAAAAGTAGCACAAATGCCAGACTTTTCCCGTGAAAAAGAACTTATGGCGCAAGGGTATAAATCCATCGCAGGAATTGATGAGGCGGGGCGTGGACCCCTTGCCGGACCTGTGGTGGTAGCATCGGTTATTCTTGACCCGGACCATATTCCTGCCGGGCTGAATGACTCCAAAAAAATCAGCGAAAAAAGACGTGACAAATTGTTTACGCTCATTATTGAAACCGCCCAGGTTGCCATTGTCAGTGCCCCCCCCGCCATTATTGCAATACTTAATATTCGCGGGGCAACTCTGTGGGCCATGAAGGAGGCGGTACTGGCCCTTCCCTGCCAGGCCGACTATGCCCTGTTTGACGGGCGCGATGTTCCCCTAAACCTCTTTTGTGAAGCCGAAGCAATGGTCAAAGGAGATTCGCGTTCGTCTTCCATTGCCGCTGCATCCATAGTGGCCAAAGTCACCCGCGACAACATGTGTCAAACCATGCACAAAGCAGCCCCAGAATTTGGTTTTTCCTCTCATAAGGGATATGGAACAGCTCAACATTTAGATGCATTATCCTCTTTTGGTCCCACGCCCCATCATCGGGCAGATTTTGGGCCCGTCGCTGCGGCATTGTCCCGGCTGGCGCACAGCAGCTAACCTGGCCCGTACTCCTTGTTCACGTTGGAATGCAGGTAAACAGCCGCTTCTTTTAGCACTTCACAAAATGCTGGCTAAATGCCGGACTTGTTGACGATCGCGCGCAGAGGCCTTATCTGCGGTACATAACGCATGAATGCTACGCGGACATTTAGCTTTGCAAGCACTTAAAGCAGACACTTGGATCTATTGCCATGGCGACCAAACGTTCAGAACTATTGATGCCGGCGGGCAATTTGCGCAAGTTAAAGATGGCAATTCTTTACGGAGCTGATGCGGTTTATCTTGGAACGCCAGACATGTCGTTGCGCACCAAATCCCAGTTTTCGCTGGAAGACGTCATTGAGGGCGTGGAGTTTTGCCACGCCCATGGCAAGCGCGCCTATCTGACCCTCAATTTATTTTCACACAATAAGGATGTGCCAAAACTTGAAGAATATATTGATACCGTTCGTACGGTAAAGCCGGACGGACTTATTATCGCTGACCCTGGTGTCTTCCAGTTCGTAAAAGAGCGAGCGCCTGAACTCCCTTTACATATTTCAACCCAAAGCAACGTTTCCTCATGGCTTTCGGTCAACTTCTGGCAGGCGCAAGGGGCGGAATTGTGCGTGCTGGCGCGCGAAGTTTCATTTTTAGAGCTTAGTGAAATCCGGCAAAAATGCCCAAACATCAAACTTGAGGCTTTTGTGCACGGGGCCATGTGCATGACCTATTCAGGGCGCTGCCTCTTGTCCAATTTCATGTCAGAGCGCGGGGCCAATCAAGGCAATTGCGCCAATTCATGCCGTTGGAACTATAAGGTGCGCATGCGCCTGAAGGACGGCACGGTGCAAGCACTTGATATTAACGAAGACAATGCAGAAATGTTTGAATTTTTGCTCGAAGAGGGGTGCCGCCCCGGCGAATTGATGCCGATTGAAGAGGATGGGCGCGGCTCCTATATCCTGAATTCACGCGACCTTTGCATTATGCCCAAACTTGATGACTATTTACGCATCGGGGTTGATAGTCTCAAGGTCGAGGGGCGCGGCAAAAGCGAATATTATGTGGCAATCGTTGCGCGCGCCTATCGCATGGCGATAGATGATTATTATGCCGACCCTGAAAACTGGAGCCCCCATAAATATATGCGGGAGCTGGAATCCGTGGGCAATCGGGGATATACGCTGGCATTCCACGATGGGCGGCTGACAAACTATTCCCACGATTACGAACAAACCGAGGCATTGGCCCAATGGGAATATGCCGGGGTTGTATCAGAAGTCAGGGATGATGCATTTATTGTTACCGTGAAAAATAAACTCGAGGCAGGAGAAGTCTTGGATTTTATTTCACCAATCAATCGCCAAACCGTGCTTTTACGCGCTTACAATTTTGAGATGGCAGAAGGTGGAGAGATCAAGGAGACCGTGCACGGCTCTACAAAAACAAATATCCGCATCCCTTTTTCTCTGTTTGATCATGAGAACATCAGTGAATTGAAAGCACTTTTCCCCGCCTTTACCGTCATGCGCAAAGAGCGGGCGCTGACCGAAGAGCAGTGGGCGCGGATAAAATTCGACAAAGTGGTTCAAAAACTGGAAATATCGGGAAACCGCAGCGAAAAGACTTATGACAAGTCGCGAGATAAACTTGCACAAACTGTTAGCGACAGTCTCACTGACCGACGCCATAAAACCAACCGGGTCGGGGTCGAGGGATGTTGCGGCAAGGGGTGTAACGGGTGCCTGATATTCTGGCAGGATGATCTGTATGCGCGGGCGCGCGAAGCCCTTCTCAAGCGCAAGCAGGGCGAACAACTCAGCAACGCTGAAGCAAAAGAATTGAAGGATGCCTCTTTAACTTTGGCCGCTGGGGAATAGTTCAACCTACTATTCAGAACGACGAGCAAGTATTGTCATTGCGATTCCAAGGGCAATTATCCCGGCGCCACTCCATGTTAAAACCGGAGAGGGCGCATACATCAGCCCTGCGTACCCCGGGCCCACATGGGGAATAACACTGAACAACAGCAAATTCACCCCGGCAAAGGAAATCATGCCTGAAACAAGGGCGTACAGGGCAACATTTGCCGGCAGAACATGTAATTTCTTTCTAAACTAAAGAAGCGGCAACAAAGAAATAACAGCACCAAACGAAATGAGAAATGCCCAGAGAACTGGAGAAACTCCGGCATCTGTGGCAATTTTTCCTAACGGGAAATTTAATCCAGCCAGGGCTCCGGTCAGCAAAAGTAAAAATACCGGCTGCCTAAACAGGCTTACTGTTCCCATTATTTTTACTCATTTATTATGCGGCAAACATTCAAGCCTGCCAATCAGTGCGCTTGCACTGGTCGCAATGCCGCCAAGGATTAAATATTCCTCAGTACCAGGATTTGCTATTCATAGCTCACGACTTCAATCTCAATGCCGTCATGGTCATCAAAATAAAACCGGCGCCCGGGTTCATAATCACCATGATTATATGGAGTAAACCCGGCCTCTTTTACTCGTTTCTCGATTTTGTTCAGATTATCAACCACCACACCAATATGGTTCAGGGAACCAACTTTAATGTCAGACTTGTCGGTATTGCCGTTGGGTTTTAGGGTGCTGTAAACAGCAATATAGGATTGGCTTCCTCCCACATGGATTGTGTGCCCGTTATTCTTGGCAGCCCCCTGCCAGCGAATATGCCAGTCAAAAAGATCGCAAAGCATTTTTGCCGTTTTGTCGGGGTCACTGACCGTAACATTTACATGTTCCAGAACTGAAGTGCTCATTTTACTCTCCAACTTGAATGCGAATTTGCAAAATGCACCCAAAAGAATTTCCCTGGGATTTGATCCGCGCCTATATATGTTGTAATTACTAAACCTAACTTTAGGTCAAGGGTTTTGTTGAGATAATTTTTGGAGTTCAATATGGGTGTTTCGCGCGGGTTAAGTATTGGACAATTGGCGGCCCGCACCGGGCTTTCAATCTCTGCAATCCGCTATTACGAAACGCAAGAACTGGTATACCCGGATCGCAACGCAGGTGGACAACGCCGATATGAAGCCTCTGATATTCGTCGCCTGTCTTTTGTCATGATTGCCCAGCAATTTGATTTCACCATTGCGCAAATCCAGGTACAGCTAAAAAATCTACCCGACCAACGCACCCCCACCAAAGCCGACTGGACGAAGATTTCAAAAGGCTTTGCATATGTTCTGGACAAGAAAATCGATACACTCACCCGTTTACGCAACAATCTGGATGGCTGTATCGGGTGCGGGTGCCTGTCGCTTGAAAAGTGCAAATTATATAACCCGAATGATCGAGCGGGCAAAAACGGTCCCGGCCCACGCTTTCTGATGGGGGACCAAATAGAATAAAACCGGATTAACTACCTGTTAACCCTAAAAGTTCATCTCCCGTTAACCATGTGACTTAGGCTCAGATTAACCCTGTCCCGCTACAAATGGCGCGTTAGTATTGCGTTAGGGTTAAGTAAATGTTGCGTAAAATGAGTACGAATGCCGCCTCCAAAGAGGTGTCTGGCAATAGCCAATTGCCAATCGATACAATTCTTATCGGCGAGTGCGTTGAACGCATGAATGAGTTACCTGAAGATTCAGTCGATCTGATTTTCGCTGACCCCCCCTATAATCTGCAACTTGAAAACGGCCTTACCCGCCCTGATCAAAGCAAAGTTGATGCTGTTGATGATCATTGGGACCAGTTTGACAGCTTTGCCCATTATGATCGCTTCACACGCGAGTGGATGAGTGCGGCACGGCGTATTCTTAAACCCAATGGCGCAATCTGGGTTATTGGCTCCTATCATAATATTTTCCGCGTCGGCACCGTCCTTCAGAACCTTAAATTCTGGGTATTGAACGATGTTATCTGGCGCAAAAGCAACCCGATGCCCAATTTTCGCGGCACCCGGTTCACCAACGCCCATGAAACACTGATCTGGGCAGGTAAAAGTCAAAAATCAAAAGTTACGTTCAATTATGAAGCGCTCAAACTAAGCAATGATGATACGCAGATGCGCTCCGACTGGTTGTTTCCCATTTGCACCGGGGGCGAGCGGTTAAAAGATAAAAACGACCAAAAAGTTCATCCCACGCAAAAACCTGAATCGTTACTTTACCGTATTATTACCGGCACAACCAAACCGGGCGATATCATCCTTGACCCCTTTTTTGGTACGGGCACAACCGGGGCGGTCGCTAAAAAACTCGGGCGGCACTTTATCGGTATTGAACGTGAAGGCGACTATATCAACGCCGCTCTAAAACGTATTGCAGCTATAAAACCCCATAGTTCAGAATCCATTAAAACTACCCCTTCCAAGCGCGCCGCTCCACGGGTGGCATTTGGATCGCTGGTTGAACAGGGGTTGGTCACACCGGGGACCAAACTTATTGATGCCAAACAAAAATTTACAGCTGTTGTGCGCATCGACGGTTCTCTTAAATGTGGCGAGCATCAGGGGTCCATCCATAAGGTGGGCGCGCTTGTTCAGGGTGCCGAGGCCTGCAATGGCTGGACGTTCTGGCATGTAAAAAGCCAGTCAAAACTCAAATCAATTGATGAATTCCGCACGCAAGTTCGCGCCCGGATGGAAAAAGTTTCAGCCTGAAACTGACCTCCATTCACTCAGGTTAAAGGTCGTCGGGAACACCCGGCGGCCTTGTTTTTTGGAGTTACTCAAAAAGAAATTACTTTTGCAATCACCTTTTTGAACAGTGATGGCAAAGCTTCCCCCTCAAGGCTTTGGGGAGCAACCCACCAACCCACATGGTCCGGCATCCCATCACAATCCATTAAATACCAAACTTCCAGCTCAAGGCGAAAGTGCGTAAATATGTGAACAACAGTGCCAGCTGCTGTCCAATTCCCCGAAGTCGGGAAAATCACTTTACTTTGTTTTTCATCCCAGGATGAATTTGGAACTTCACTCATTTTGGCAAGCAAGCCTTTTGACCCTCGCTTTTGCAAAAAAACCTGTTCACCTCTACGCTGAACGACGAAAGCGTGGCCATAACGATGCGGTCGCTTTTTCTTTTTTGCCCTGATGGGGAAAGTGGCCGGATTTCCTGAAGCAAAACCGGCGCAACCGCTTTTCAACGGGCAAATACCACATTGCGGGATACCGGGGGTGCACACGGTTGCGCCCAAATCCATAATGGCTTGTGCGAAGTCCCCGGCTCGAGTTGGAACATGGTTTTGAATAAACTTGCAAATTTCTTTCTTTACTTCACGGGGCGGGATTTGCAATGCCGTCAGCCGCGCGCTCACCCGCTCTACATTTCCATCAACAACCGCAACTTTTTGATCAAAGCAAATGGCGGAAATGGCGGCTCCGGTATAGGGGCCGATCCCGGGTAATTGTTGCAAAGATAAATTGTCAGTTGGGAATATTCCGTCAAATTGAGTGGATACGACATTGGCACAGGCGTGCAGGTTAGTGGCGCGCGCATAATAGCCCAACCCCGCCCATAATTTCAGAACCTCCTCGAGAGGCGCAGCCGCCAGTTTATGAACATTTGGCCAATACTGCAAAAAACGAATATAGTAGTTTTTCACCACGCCAACAGTTGTCTGCTGCAGCATGATTTCAGAAAGCCACACCCGATAGGGATCAGGTTTTTTGCCCAGCCTGATATCTGCCGGGGAAACCCGCCACGGCAGATCCCGGGCATTTTGATCATACCATTGCAAAAGGCGCGCCGTGTTCAATTGTAAAAATTCCGCAAATTGAGATTGTTTCGTTATAGGAGTGCAATACGATTTTTCAAACAAGCATTGCGACCCCAAAAACCCTTTTGATAAAACCCTTCTAAAGGTGTAAAACTTTTTTCCATGAGCACACGCGGAATAAAATCAGACAAACCAACAGCGATAAAGCGCTCCGGGAAAACTCTTGGAGTTGGCGAACTGGTCAGCAAGCTGATTGATCCGGCATTGAAGAAGCGCGGTTTCGCCAGCCGGGACATTTTGGAAAATTGGCACATTATTGCTCCGCCGCCCTATAACAAAGTCACTATACCAGATCAGCTGAAATGGCGACGCGGCATTTCAGCTTCTGACGGGGCTATCCTGATTTTACGCTGCCATGAGGGGCATCGTCTGGCTCTTGCCCACGACCATGAGCGTATTGTTGCGGCGGTTAACCGGTATTTTGGCTATGTGCTTGTGGAAGCTGTCAAGTTGTCCGCCCATCCATTCAGCGCTCGTTCAGACACACCTGTGCAAATTGCGAGTGAACCAAGCCCCCAGGCAAAGGAGAAAGTAAATGCCGCACTTTGCAATGTGGAAGATAATGACCTCAAACAAGCCCTCGCAAAACTGGGATATAGGATGATGAAACGCCCCTGAGCACTCTGAGCTATTTCAAGTCCTGGTCTGCAAACCTGTGAAAGCTTTAATAATATAGACAAAATGCGCCCTTTTATCACCAACTTGCATGTGCAATATGGGCACAAATAGTAAAATGGAGAACTGACGTGAATATTACCCGCCGTAACGCCCTTATCTTAACTGCCGCTGCTTCAACAGCGGGCATGGTCGGGCTTTCAACCCGTGCCTTTTCGGCGGAAGGGGATTTTTATGATGTTGAAAGCCTGATGAACCCGACCGGCTGGACGGACCGGGAAATCCTTGGTGCAACCGATGCCAAAGCCACCATGATTGAGTATTCTTCCCCCACCTGCCCTTTTTGCGCTTCGTTTCACGCCCACACCCTGCCTGAGGTTAAAACTCAACTGATTGAAACAGGGAAAACCCGCTATATTCTTCGCCCGTTTGTTCGCAATGTGCTTGATGCTGTGGTCTTTATGCTGGCCGACGCTGCTGGCGAGGGATATCATGATGTTGTATCCACATATATGAAAACTCAGGCAGAGTGGTCACGCTCTGACACACCCCGCGATGATCTCCTGGCTATTGCTCTACAACTTGGATTTACTGAGGAAAGCTTTGAAAACGCCTTGACGAATCAGGAGCTTTTCGCAGGGATGGAAGCAGCGCGTGATCAGGCGCGTAATGAATTTGACCTAACAGGGACGCCTACATTTTACGTCAATGGAAAAATGCTTTCAGGAAACAAGACTCTTGCCGATATCACAGCAGAAATCGAAGCTGTTCAGGGCTAATCACGTCTTAAGTGTTGACGCAGGTGCAAAATGATTTTTCAGCGTCTGCGTTTACATGGTTTCAAAAGCTTTTGTGACGCCACAGATTTGGTTCTTGAATCCGGCCTGACCGGGGTTGTGGGACCGAACGGGTGCGGAAAGTCCAACCTGGTGGAGGCCATGCGCTGGGTAATGGGGGAAAGCTCCTATAAGGCCATGCGCGCCTCAGCCATGGATGATGTGATATTTTCAGGATCAGCCAATCGACCGGGGCGCAATTCTGCAGAAGTCACGCTTGTTCTGGACAATTCAGATCGCACCGCACCAAGCGCGCTCAACGATGCAGATGTGCTCGAAGTCACGCGCCGGATAGAACGGGAAAACGGCTCAGTCTACAAGGTCAATGGCAAGGATGTGCGTGCGCGCGACGTTCAGCTTTTATTTGCCGATGCATCCACAGGCGCTCACTCCCCGGCTTTGGTGCGGCAGGGGCAAATTGGAGAGTTGATTGCAGCCAAGCCGGTAAAACGACGGGCTTTGCTTGAAGAAGCTGCTGGAATTTCGGGGCTTTATTCGCGTCGCCACGAGGCAGAGCTTCGCCTTAAGGGGGCTGAATCCAACCTGGAGCGGGTAGATGATATTATTGCCCAGGTCGATGGGCAGTTGGACACTTTGAAACGTCAGGCGCGTTTAGCGGTACGCTACAGAAATGTCTCGGGGGACATTCGCAAAGCAGAGGCTGCTTTGTTCCATGTGCGCTGGGTTGCGGCACGGGTCGCAGAGAAAGAAACCGAAGCTGCTCAAGGGCAGATGATTTCAAAGCTGGCGGATGCAAATCATCTGGAGCGAAAATCAGCTAAAGAACTTGAGTTGGCAGAGCAAGCGCAACACCCTTTGCGCGAGGAAGACGCCAGAGCCGGCGCAGCTGTGCAGCGCCTGACTATTTTGCGTGAACAGCTGGAGGCGGAAATCCAGCGCGCAGGAACGCAACTGGCTGACCTGGAAAACAGGCAAAAACAAATCCTTGGAGATCGCGAACGCGAAACCATACTGGTAGAAGAAAGCCAGCAGACCCTTAAATCCTACGGGGCTGAAAAAGCGGAAATGGCAACACAAAATCTGGAGCAGTCAGAGGCGATTGAATCAGCGCGCAACGAAGC
>JAJRRJ010000064.1 GCA_024279575.1 Alphaproteobacteria bacterium
ATAGTTGCCATGATTGTTGAACAGGGGCGGCAACACAAAATTTGGAATGCTAAATCCACCGGTTTTGGTAAGAAATGTAAAAGCGTCACTTTTAACCGGGGTTGTCAGGGGAGCTCCCCTGTTTTTCCAATCCGGGATGAGCGAGTTTAGCGCCACCGGGTCAATCACTGCACCGGAAAGAATATGCGCACCCACCTCCCCCGCTTTTTCCAGCACAATAACCGTGAGGTCTTTCCCCTGAGAATTGGCGAGCTGCTTAAGGTGAATAGCGGCGCTTAGTCCGGCAGGACCTGCCCCCACTATCACCACATCAACTTCCATGGATTCACGTTCACTCATCAGAGGTCTTTTCAGTTAAATGTTTCAGAACTTATAGCTTTGCAGTGAGTTCGGGTACCGCATCGAACAGGTCAGCAATCAACACATAATCTGCATTTGCATGAATTGGCGCATCTTCATCACTATTAATCGCAACGATTACCTTGCTCTCTTTCATACCTGCAAGATGTTGAATAGCCCCGGAAATCCCAATGGCAATATAAAGATCAGGAGCAACCACTTTACCGGTTTGACCCACTTGGGTATCATTGGGGGAGAACCCGGCATCAACCGCTGCACGCGAGGCGCCTATCGCCGCATTCAACCTGGCTGCCAATGGTCGCAGCAGTTCATCAAATTTTTCCTTTGAGCCAAAGGCACGCCCGCCGGAAACTATAACTCTGGCACTGACCAGATCAACCTGGTCAGATTGGGACTTTGCTTCTGAAATAAACGCTGATTTGGAATTGGCAACGCTGCTGTCCACGTTTTCAACCGGAACACCAGAGCCGGTTTCTGCCATGTCAAAAGAAGAATATCGAATAGTGATGACTTTTTTTGTTTCATTAGAGCGCAGCTTTTGCAGGGCATTTCCCGCATAAACGGGTCGAATAAATGTGTCCTTTGATACAATTTCAACAATTTCAGAAATCTGAGCAACATCCAGCAGAGCGGCGACGCGCGGCAGGATATTTTTGCCGCTGGTCGTTGCTGGAGCCACAATAGTTTCATAGGGTTCCGCCAGCTCAAGAATCAGATCTGCCACCGACTCGGCCAACTGATGTTCAAACACTTCACCTTGAGCGAGCAGGACTTTTCCGACGCCACGAATCTGACTGGCAGCGCTTGCAACATCAGCGCAATTATCGCCAGCTACCAAAATATCGACATCACCGATTTGCAGTGCAGCTGTAACACTGCGCAAAGTCGCTTCATTCAGTGCCATATTGTCATGTTCAGCCAATAATAAACCTCTGCCCATTTCAGATCACCCCCGCCTGATTTTTAAGTTTGTCCACCAGTTCATCCACATTGGCGACCACAACGCCCCCCTTTCGCGCCGCCGGTGGCAATGTTTCAAGTATGGTATGGCGCAAGGAAACATCGACAGCAAAATCCTCCGGGGTTTTTATATCAAGGGGTTTTCTTTTGGCCTTCATGACATTTGGCAAGGTAGCATAACGGGGAGTATTCAATCGCAGATCTACCGAAATAACTGCTGGCAGATTAACTTCAATGGTCTGTAAACCGGCATCAACTTCACGGCTCACTCTCACTTTAGTGCCTGAAATATCAATATCTGAGGCAAACGTTGCCTGTCCCCAATTCAAAAGAGCGCTGAGCATCTGTGCCACCTGATTTGCGTCATTATCAATGGCCTGTTTCCCCAGAAGCACCAATTGGGGGTGTTCCTGCCCAACGATGGCTTTTAAAATTTTTGCAACATTAAGGGGCTCAACATCGTCTGATGTTTTTACCAGAATTGCCCGATCAGCCCCCATAGCAAGACTGGTTCGCAACACGTCCTGAGCCTTTTCAACGCCGACCGACACCACAACGACTTCCTCGGCCACGCCTGCTTCGCGCAATTTCAATGCTTCTTCAACTGCAATTTCGTCAAACGGATTCATGGACATTTTAACATTATCCGTTTCAACGCCGGTGCCATCGTCTCTGACACGAATATTGACGTTGAAATCAATCACCCGCTTAATCGGCACTAAAATTTTCATTCCCTAAACTCCAATTTTTACCTTCACCCGGCCCAAAGGACAAAAGGGCAGGCCTAAATTTCATCACATCTGGTTTGAAACGCATCAGTTCGCATCAGGGCCTGGCACCTTTTAAACCTGGCCAGTGCGTATGCATAAAAATCCTCAACATCCGCCCCGTTTTCATGTTGAATCAGCCCCCAAAGCGCCCAAAGCAAATCACATAAGGCCTTGTAAACAACCATACGTGCCAACTCGGACTTTTCCGGTTCTCTGTTAAAATAGGCCTGCAAAAGAATTTTATCTTGCGTTGGGTCAAATTCGGCCTCAACCGATAAATCCCCAAGGTCCCACATGGGATCATTCATGCCTGAATATTCCCAATCAACCAGCCAGACCCGCTTCCCGTCGTCCAGAAAATTTTCGCTTAATGGATCACAATGACAGGGAACAAGCTGTATTGACGCAGCTTTAAGGCGCTGTTCTATGTATTCCATTTGATCTATGGCCTCGGCGAAACCGGCAGGCAACATCACATTTTTTTGGCCAGGATGGTGACATAACTGTTGGTCGTAACAACGGGATCAAAGTGAAACTGAAAATCAGACTTTGATCCATGAAGCTTGGCCAAACATTTACCAACACGGCCAACCGCTCCGGCACGGGATTTGAACAATTGGGGGGACAATGTGATTATATTTTCAATAAGACGCGAAATCATTACGCCAGTATCGGGGTCAGCCCATATAACGGGGGCTGAGATACCGGCGGTTTCAGCTGCACGGGCATTATGGAGCTCCACATGCCGATCTATACACTCATTGGTGCCCTCTCCTGCAAAACGCACAATGAGTTTTTCAGAACCAAATTCAGCATCAATATCCACCCGATAAACAAGATTGGTCAACCCACCGAGGCGGGTGGCGACAAAACCAACCTCTGTGAGCGCAGAAAACCGTGCCACATTTTTCAATGCCTTGAGAATTTGGGATTGGGTGTGGGGCATATTAAAGATATCGCGGTTTAAGGAAAACTTGCCAGCACCTGAGAGATTTTTGCCCAAACTGTCAACATCGTGGCACAAACTGAGGGAACAAAAACGGCTTTAACTTGCAAAAAGACACAAATTTCTAATTGACCTAAAAGTCAGATGAATGAGTTAATGCAATCTGGTAATCAGGCTGAACACAGCCTCATCTTTTCAATGCAACACAACAAATGATTTGAGAGACAAATGCATGAAATTCCTGCCAGTGCAAAAACCGTTATCATCGGCGGCGGCATTGTGGGTTGTTCCACAGCCTATCATCTGGCCAGAATCTCCAAAGGTGATGTGGTGCTTTTGGAAAGAAAAAAGCTGACATCGGGTTCCACATTCCACGCAGCGGGACTGGTGGGGCAATTGCGTTCGAACGCCAACATTACCCAATTGCTTGGCTATTCGGTGGACCTTTACAACTCAATCGAAGAAGAAACGGGGTTGAGTACGGGCTGGAAAATGAATGGGGGGTTACGGCTGGCGTGCACCAAAGACCGCTGGACGGAGGTGAGACGCCAGGCAACAACCGCCCATTCATTTGGGCTGGAGATGGAACTGTTAACCCCCAAAGAAGCACAGGAACTTTGGCCCCTGATGAATATGGATGATGTAGTGGGTGCAGCGTTCATGCCCACGGACGGGCAGGCAAATCCTTCAGATATTACGCAAGCCCTTGCCAGAGGCGCCCGCATGGCAGGTGCGCAGATATTTGAAGATACAAGGGCAATTGATCTTGCAATCCATCAAGGGAAAATCCGCGCTGTCCTTACACAGCATGGGCGGATCGCGTGCGAAAATGTTGTTGTATGCGCCGGGCTTTGGACACGCCAATTTGCCAAACGCTTTGGGGTGAACGTGCCACTGGTCGCCATGGAACATCAATTTATGGTGACCGAACCCATTGCACAAATGCCCAAAAACCTGCCCACGCTACGCGACCCTGATCGCTTAACCTATTATAAGGAAGAGACGGGCGGCCTGGTGATGGGGGGGTATGAACCCAACCCCATTACCTGGGGGACAAAGGGAATTCCAAAGGGCTTTCACTTCAATTTACTTGAATCCAATTTTGATCATTTTGAACAACTGATGGAGCTTTCTCTGACGCGGGTCCCCTCCCTTGAAACTGCAGGAATCAAGACCCTTACCAACGGTCCTGAAAGTTTTACCCCTGACGGAAATTTCATTATCGGGGAAGCACCTGAGCTTAAGAACTTTTTCGTTGGTGCAGGGTTTAACGCCTTTGGTATAGCCGCCGGAGGGGGCGCCGGTATGGCATTGGCACAATGGGTCGATAAAGGTGAACCGCCGTTTGATCTGTGGTCAGCGGATATCCGACGTTTCGGCACCCCCCATTTTGATGATGACTGGATCATTAAGCGCACAAGGGAAGCGTATTCAAAACATTACACTATGGATTGGCCCCTTGAAGAGCATTCAACCGGGCGGCCATTTCGTACCTCTCCGCTCTTTGATATCCTCAAAGAACAGGGCGCATGTTTTGGCGAAAAACTTGGGTGGGAGCGCCCCAACTGGTTTGCAGACAAAACCCTTGGGGAGACGGCAAAGGACATTTACAGCTACGCTCAGCCAAACTGGTTTAACGCCGTTGCGCGCGAACATCGGGCAGTGCGAGAGACGGCGGCATTGTTTGATCAGACCTCATTTGCAAAATTTTCCCTTACCGGACCTGACGCACTCAAAGCTCTCAACTGGATTGCAGCAAACGATATTGAGCGACCGGTTGGCTCTCTGATTTATACGCAGATGCTTAATGATAATGGGGGGATCGAATGCGACCTGACTGTTGCCCGCGTTGCAGCGGATGAGTTTTATATTGTGACAGGCACCGGATTTGCCACGCACAATTTTAACTGGATAGAAAAAAACATCCCCCCCGATTGCCAATGTGAACTAAAAGATATTACTGACTCGATGGGTGTTTTATCCCTGATGGGACCACGGGCAAGGGACATCCTTTTGCGCGTTACAACAGATGATATTTCCCATGCCGGTTTTAAGTTCGCAACCCTTAAAACCATCACCATAGCTAATTGCCAGGTGAAAGCCCTGCGTGTCACCTATGTGGGTGAACTTGGTTGGGAACTGCATTTTCCGATTAAACATGCTAAAAATATCTACATGGCGCTGAAAAAGGCAGGGGCGGATTTCGGGCTGATTGATGCTGGCTATCGCGCCATTGAAAGTTGTCGCCTGGAAAAGGGATATCGGGCATGGGGCGCAGACATTGGCCCTGACCACACGCCGCTGGAATGTGGTCTTGGCTGGGCGCTCAAACTTAAATCTGAAGAGCCGTTCAAGGGACGGCTGGCAATCGAAGCCCAAGAAAAATCCGGGATCAAAAAGAGGATGGCTGGCTTTAGCATTAATGACCCCGGCGTTGCGCTTTATGGACGCGAAACCATTTATCGCAATGGTAAACGAGTGGGCTGGCTCACCTCCGGGGGCTTCGGCCATACACTGAACAGGCCAATTGGCTATGGCTTTATCCGCAATCAAAACGGTGTTGATAAATCATTTGTTGAATCCGGAAGCTACGAACTTGAAGTCGCTAGTGAAATGATAAAGTGCAGGGTTCATCTGGGGCCATTGTGGGATCCAAAAATGGAGCGAGTCAAATGTTGAAATATGGGAGCAACTAAACCGGCTTGCGGTAAAAATGACGGAGCGCCCGGCTGCTCCTCATGGCCAGCTAATGTTGCAGGCGTTGCCGAACACCCTGGCAAAGCTCACCAAGAATGAGATGGCAGGACGTGGCCCCTGCATCCACAACCCCTCGCGAGCGCTCCCCTAACCGGCTTGCGCGTCCGACTTTGGCAACCATGTCGATAGTAGTGTCGCGCCCGGTTTCTGCCGCTGCGGCCATTGCATCCAGTGCTTTTTCAAATGACGCCCCGCCTGCCACACTGGCATCAAAGGCCCTGATTGCCGGAATGAGAGTATCGAGCAAAGTCTTGTCACCAAGCCTGGCACCACCAATTGATTGAACTCCCTCAAGGCCGGCATTCAACATGGAAGAAAAAACTGGAGCATCAATTTTCGGTTGCGCAGCTTCGGCCATATCCATGAACATCATGCCATAAAGAGGCCCCATGGAACCGCCAATTTCAGAGACCAGAACATCACCGAGTGTGGCTAAAGCCTCGCTTAGGGAGCCGGGATTTTCATTGATCCGGGCAGCGGCCATCTTAAACCCCTTGGCCATATTCACTCCGTGATCGCCATCACCGATTTTACCGTCAATTTCACTCAGATATGCACGGTTTTGCACAATAACATCAGCAATTTTTAGAACAATCCCACCCGC
>JAJRRJ010000065.1 GCA_024279575.1 Alphaproteobacteria bacterium
ACCAAGCAGCGCCACAATGGGCACCGCCAGCAGCAGCCCGACAAATCCAAACAATGTGCTGACCGCAAACAGAGCAAACATAAGCCAAACCGGATGCACGCCGATGCTGGAACCAACCAGTTTGGGATATAAAATATTGCCCTCAAAAAATTGCCCGATCAGAAAAATTCCCAAAACAAGCCCGATCTGCAAACCGTCCGGCCAATGCTGAACGATTGCCACACCGGTTGATAATACTATGCCCACCAGAAAGCCCACATAGGGAATAAAACTGAGCAGCCCGGCGGCCACCCCGATAGCCAGACCAAAATTAAGCCCCACCAGCGTTAGCGAAACTCCATAAAACACCGCCAACAATAAAATTACTGATCCCTGCCCGCGAATAACAGCGGCCATTGCAGCATCCATATCGCGCAATACGCCACGAATTTCTTCGCGATGGTCCCGGGGCAACAGACGGTCGATCTGACGGGTCATACCGTCCCAGTCAAGCAACAGGTAAAACGCCACCACCGGGGTAACAACCAGCAAGGCCATCAGATTGATAATTGTCAGGCCGCTTTGCATCACCTGCGCGGTAAAGTTGCCCAATATATTGATGCCGCCGCTGAGCATTTCCGCCAAACTGTTTTCAAATTGCGCCGCTCGCTCTTCCCCCAGCCATTCATAAAGATCAGGCACTTTTTCTCCCACCACAGCTTGCAGCTGGTTGATATATCCGGGCAGTCCCTGCGCCAGTCCAATAGCCTGTTGAATAATTGAGGGAACCAGCAGGAAAAACGCCAAAGTGATCACTGCCAACATAATGGACATCACCACACAGGTTGCCCAAAACCGGTTAAACTTCCATTTTTCCAAGAGATCTGCCGCCGGGTCAAGCAGATAGGCCAACGCCATCCCTACCACAAACGGCAACAATATCCCCCTGAACAGCCACAGAATCAAAAAGCTTACCAGAAAAAAACCGCCCCAAAAGATCAGTTGTTTTTGCATCGTCATCATATTGCACCCTTGCATGGAGAGGTTGGAGTAGGTAACAGCAAAAAATAAAGTTCCCCGGAGGAAAAACCATCAAGGGGAAAATCAACGCATTGCGCACCTATTATGTGTCAATAATTGAGAAAAATATAGCATGGCTTCAAAACAAAACCTGCCCCCCTCAAATACACCACAGAAAAATACTCTATCCTATAAACAGGCCGGAGTTGATATTGATGCCGGCAACGCGTTGGTAGAGGCAATCAAACCAGCTGTCCGCTCCACCCGCCGTTGCGGGGCCGACGCTGAAATTGGCGGGTTTGGCGGCCTGTTTGACCTGAAGGCAACAGGGTTTTCCGACCCCGTTTTAGTTGCCGCCAATGACGGGGTGGGCACAAAATTGCGCGTTGCCATTGATGCGAATAATCATAAAACCGTTGGCATCGACCTTGTGGCCATGTGCGTCAACGACCTGATCGTGCAGGGTGCCGAACCACTGTTTTTCCTTGACTACCTTGCTACCGGCGCCCTGAATGTGCCACAGGCAACTGAGGTTATTCAAGGAATTGCAAACGGCTGCAAACAGGCCAACTGTGCTTTGCTTGGGGGGGAAACTGCTGAAATGCCCGGCATGTACCACAACAAGGATTACGACCTTGCAGGCTTTGCGGTAGGTGCGGTGGAGCGAAGCGCACTTTTGCCCGCCCCCGGCATAAAAGCGGGGGATATACTGGTTGCGCTCCCATCTTCGGGCATTCATTCAAACGGCTTTTCTTTGGTGAGAAAAATTGTTGGACTTTCCGGCGTAAACTATGCGGACCCCGCCCCCTTCGTCCCTGAAATGAGCCTGGGCGAAGCCCTGCTCACCCCCACCCGCATTTATGTAAAACCCCTGTTAGCGGCCCTCAAGGCTGCCCACCCCATAAAAGCACTGGTTCATATTACCGGGGGTGGATTTGTTGAAAATATTCCACGCATTTTGCCCGACAAACTGTCTGCCCATGTAAACCTGAACGCCATAAAAGTGCCCCCGGTATTTCCATGGCTGGCTAAAACCGGCGGCGTTAAAACAAAAGAAATGCTGCGTACCTTCAATTGCGGCGTCGGCATGATTGCTATTATCTCTGAAGAAAAAGCCAACCCGCTCATAGATTTTCTTGCCACTTTCAATGAGCACGCCTTCCCCATTGGCACACTGGCCCATTCTGAAGGCGAACAGGTGGTTTTCAACGGGAACCTGAAACTGTGAGCGCCAAAAAGCGCGTTGCAATTCTGATTTCCGGTCGCGGCTCCAACATGTCCGCTTTGATTGAGGCGACAAAAGCTGCTGATTACCCGGCCCGGATTATTGGTGTGATCTCAAACAACGCATCGGCTCCCGGGTTAAAAATTGCCAAAGAACATCACCTGCCAACAGCTGTGCATCAACTCGCCTCATACACCGACAAAAACGCCACCGACAACGCCATCACCAAAACCCTTGAAGACTGGAAAACAGACATTGTTTGTCTGGCCGGTTTTATGCGCATCCTGTCAGATGATTTTGCGACCCGCTGGCATAATCGCCTGATAAATATTCATCCATCGCTGTTGCCAGAATATAAAGGTCTGAACACCCATGCGCGCGCCCTTGAGGCGGGGGACAAAACCCACGGATGCACGGTTCATCATGTGGTCGCAGAGTTGGACGCCGGTCCGATAATTCTTCAGCACAACGTACCAATTCTGCCCGGTGACACCATCCA
>JAJRRJ010000066.1 GCA_024279575.1 Alphaproteobacteria bacterium
AACAGAATAGACCTTACCGTTTTCCATTTCATTGATCACAACCGAGGAGGCGGCTGATTTGAGGGTCTTTACAAAAGTGCTGGTGCCCCCATCAACACATCCCTTGGGCACCAGACCTGTCTGCATGATGCAATCAATAATTTCATGAAATGAGGTTCCCGGCTGGCTCAACGCATCAGGCAGCTGGTAGAGTTCACGATATTTCCGGTTGCAGATTACCAGACTTTCATCAGCATCATACATGGCCAGCCCGTGGGCCATATTTTCCACCGCGGCTTCAAAGCGGGCATTTTGAAGAACGAGGTCCTTTTTTCGTGCTTTTGCAATCTCTAACCGCTCGCTGGCCTGAGTAATATCCTCATGGGTCACCACCCACCCCACGCCGGGGTGCCGCGCCACTGCAATTCTGATAATACGGCCCAACACCTGCTTTTCGACAAAGATCGGATTGTATGGATCCTGATGATCGAAAAACTCATCTCGTATAGACTGATAGGCCTCTTCAGGATCCACCTTTTCCAGCGATCCCTCTTCAATACGAATTTCAGTTACTTCGCGAAGGGAAATACCTTTGCCAACTTTTTTGGACTTGAATTGGTACATATCCAGATAATTCTGATTAAACAAAACCAGATCGAGATTTTCATCCCACAGGGAAAAGCCGCACGGCATCGAAGCGATTGCCGCTTCATACAACGCCAACTCCCCTGCTGCATTACCAGATTTGCCCCGGTTCTTATCTGCTGACAATTTGCTCAAAACAGGTCTTTTCCCAAACGCAAGAAATCAATTCACTCAATCATGCCAAAATCGGGTTGAGCGATACTAAATCCATGGATAAGAAAGTGCTGATTTTGCGCTTATGGGTAACAAACCCTTAACAGGTATTTGTACCAGTTTCCGGCATGAATACGCCAACAGGAAAGAAAACTGGCAGTTTTATACAGTTTTACTGTCATTTCCCTGTCATTCAACTGTAATTATACTGTCATTTAGATAAATTCTTAGCGTCGATTTCGTGATGCGTAAGTTTTCAAACGCAACGCATTAAGTCGGATAAATCCTTCCGCATCGTGATGGTCATAGGTTCCACTCCCCTCCTCAAAGGTCACTAAATCCTCTGAATAAAGTGAGTTTTCCGAAGACCGCGCAATCACATCCACGTTGCCCTTATAAAGCTTGAGCACCACTTCACCACTCACATGGGTTTGCGAGGTATCAATGAGCGCCTGCAACATCTCGCGCTCGGGAGAGTACCAAAATCCATTATAGATCAACTCCGCATAGCGCGGCATAATTTCGTCCTTGAGATGTGCTGCCCCCCTGTCAAGGGTAAGGGATTCGATGCCCCGATGCGCACTAAGCAATATGGTCCCGCCCGGAGTTTCATAGATGCCGCGCGACTTCATGCCAATAAACCGGTTTTCCACCAGGTCCAGACGTCCAATTCCATTTCGAGCCCCCAATTCATTGAGCCTTGTCAACAAGTTAGCAGGAGATAGTGCAATACCATCTATGGAAACAGCATCGCCTTTTTCAAAACCTATCGTAATGATTTGTGCACTGTCCGGCGCCTCTTCAGGGCTGACGGTACGTTGGTAAACATAATCTGGGGCCACCTCGGCGGGGTCCTCCAGCACCTTTCCTTCCGAAGAGGTGTGCAGCAGGTTTGCATCCACTGAAAAGGGTGCCTCCCCCTGCTTGTCCTTTGGCACCGGGATCTGGTGTTGCTGCGCAAACTCGATCAGACGCGTGCGGCTTTGCAAATCCCATTCCCGCCACGGGGCAATTACTTTAATGGATGGATTTAGGGCATAACAGGCCAACTCAAATCGCACCTGATCATTGCCCTTGCCTGTCGCCCCATGGGACACCGCATCGGCCCCCGTCTTGGCAGCAATCTCCACCAGACGTTTAGAAATCAACGGACGGGCAATAGATGTCCCAAGCAGATACACACCCTCATATAAAGCGTTGGCCCGGAACATGGGAAACACAAAATCGCGAACAAACTCTTCACGCAAATCCTCAATATAAATTTCCTTGATACCCATCAGTTCGGCCTTGGCCCGGGCAGGTTCCAGTTCTTCCCCCTGCCCCAGATCAGCCGTAAAGGTTACCACCTCGCAATTATACTCGACCTGCAACCATTTCAAAATTACTGATGTATCAAGACCACCCGAATAGGCCAACACCACCTTATTGATATCCGCTTTATTATCTTTGCTCATACCAGAAATGCCCAATCTTGTTTACTTGCAAAGCTGGGTAAACGCGCTCTTGACAATATGCAAGCAAAACCCGTTCTTGGAGAAATAAGAATTATCAGGATCCGCTACCAACATGCCAGAATTTATCCCGGACATTTCAGTATTGCTCGCCTTTGGAGCCGCCACCTTCATTTTGGCAGTCACGCCCGGCCCTGACATGGCCTATTTCATTTCCCGCACCATAAACTATGGAAAATCCCATGGAGTTGCAGCGGTTTTGGGGGCGTTAACGGGTCTGTTTGCGCACACTTTGCTGGCGGCATTTGGCATATCTGTGCTTCTGGCATTAGCCCCTTCGGCGTTTTTTGTCTTAAAAATCATCGGTGCGCTTTATCTGTTCTGGCTGGCCATTCAGGCCCTGCGGGCCACTGGCACCATGACACTGCAAAACAAAACCGGGCGGCCACCAACATTGGCGCAAAGCTATTTTACCGGTCTTGGCATCAACCTTACCAACCCAAAAATTGTCCTGTTTTTTGTGACGTTTTTGCCCCAGTTTGTTTCTAGCAACGACCCCCACGCATCAGGAAAACTCTTGTTTCTGGGGGCGGAATTTCTAATTATTTCCATTCCAATAGTGCTTGGTGTCGTTGTAATGGCGGGTTGGCTGGGTCATGTTCTTGTGAACTCAATAAAAGCACAACGGGCGCTGAACTGGAGCTTTGCTGCGGTGTTTGCATCCTTTGCAATTGCAATTCTGACACTGGAAGGCAAAAGATAGCCCTCCCCCGATAAATTTGTTTTGTCAGATCAAACTTAAAATAACTCTTCGCCCTAAAGAATATCCAAACCAGCCAATTCTAATGTTCTTATTGGTATGCTTATTTGGCACTCAGCGCGTCACGTTCCTTTTTACTCAACCGTTCACTGGTCGATTTCAACTGACCGCAGGCAGCAAAAATATCCCGTCCGCGTGGCGTACGCACCGGAGAGGCATAGCCCGCCTTATTGACGATATCAGAAAAACGCTCAATGGTTTCCCAGTCAGAACATTCATAAGGGGAACCGGGCCAGGGATTAAAAGGGATAAGATTAATTTTTGCCGGAATATTGGCCAGTAAACGCACCAGTTCTTTTGCATCAGCATCGCTGTCATTAATCCCCTTGAGCATCACATATTCAAAGGTAATCCGACGAGCGTTGGACACCCCTGGATAGGTGCGGCAGGCCTCCAGCAATTCCCTGATCGGCCATTTTTTGTTGATTGGCACAAGCTCATTTCGCAAATCATCACGCACCGCATGCAAAGATATTGCCAGCATCACCCCAGCTTGTTCTCCTATGGCCTTAATCTCAGAAACCACCCCTGAAGTGGACAGGGTAATCCGGCGTTTTGATACGGACAGGCCATCCCCGTCTGAAAAAATCAACATTGCATTTTTGACATTCTCAAAATTATATAATGGCTCACCCATACCCATCATCACGATATTGGTGATAGCGCGGGTTTCTCCGCCCGGAACCAGCCCGTTCATGGGGCGTTCCCCTCCGGGGAAATCCCCCAACAATTCGCGTGCCATCACCACCTGTCCAACAATTTCTCCTGCGGTAAGGTTGCGCACCAGACGTTGTGTCCCGGTATGGCAAAATGTGCAGGTCAGCGTACACCCGACCTGGCTTGAAACACACAAAGTGCCCCGTGACGGCTCAGGAATATAAACTGTTTCCACATCCACGGGGGGCAGGGTCGGGTTGGCCGGGTCAACAAATCGAAATAACCACTTACGGGTACCATCACTTGAGACCTGTTCGGAAATAACTTCAGGGCGCTGAAGGGAAAATTTTGAATGAAACAGTTCCCGGGCCACTTTGGAAACATTACTCATCCGCTCGAAATCAGTAATACCGTTGACATAGATCCAGTTCCACAACTGGCGCGTGCGCATGCGCGCTTCCTTCTCCCCAAGTCCAAATGATATCAGCAATTCTTCAATTTGAGGTCGCTCAAGACCAATCAGGTCAGTTTTGTCTGAGCTCGACGTACTGACATTTTCTGAGCCGGGCTTACCCGTTGCCAAATCTAATGAAACCATCTCGATGGGGCCTGTGCTTGAGTATATTTGAACAATGGTCCGGCCCGCATATCATATCCACTTGGCCAAATCCAAATGAAATCAAATATACAGGTCCAGTAAAAAGGGGGATAATATACAAGTTACACTCAAATCGGCAGAAAACCGCTTCAGCACGCCCTGTCAATCGCCCGCGAGGCAGCTGTTGCCCCTGAAAGGGAATAGGTTTGTACCACTTTCACCCCAAGCGCACTTGTACCCTCAATTATCAGCGTCGACCCCGCGCGCAGGCTTCGCGCAAACGCGCTGCCAATACTGGGATCCTCAAGCCAGGCGGCGTCCCCGTTGGTAAACAGGTCAAATACATTTGAACCAACTTTTGCCAGCGCAGTACTGTCCGCTGCAAACTCAAACCCTGCAATCAGGTTAAACTCGGACCGTCCCCCTTCTGAAACACGGTGGGTCAAATATATATAGGCTTGGGTATAGCCATCAGGGGTGGGCGTCACTTCCCTGGGCTTTGACATGGCAAAGCAAATGGGGCCGCTTCCATCATTTGCGGTAAAGGCTGACCAGTCCCGAAAATCCCCAAGCACCTGTACCGATTGGGCATAGCTTGCACCGGCCCCGATAAAGCCGGTCAGGAGAACAAAACTCCACAGTCCCAATTTTGATTTTATTGCCAAAAGAAGTGTCTCAATCGTAAAAAAAGGTTTTCAATTAATGTGTAACCACTTCTATAGGCGAACAATGACTATCCGCAAGCCTGTGAAACTTTTTCCATGGCCGCAGTTACTCCGGAAAGGGAATAAGTATCCGTTGTATCTGTACCGCGCTGCGAGCGCGCTTTTACAATCATGGTAGAGCCGGCCTTCATTGCTGCCACAAATCCGGGCTCATCACTGGCGCTTGCCAGCCACGCCGCAGATCCCTCAACAACCATGTCATCCCCTTTGCCATCAACACTTACTGTGGGCGTGGAGTTGGCGGCCAGTGGATAGCCTACGATGGTTTGAGCTTCATTGCGCGTACCAAGGCCCTTGCGGTTGATAACCAGAAAATGAATTGGGTCACGGTTCACATTTGAAGGTAGCGCACTTTGCGGCTGACTTGAAACAAAACACATTACGCCATTGCTGTCAGAGCCTTTCCATGCCGTCCAGAACTTGAATGTACCAAGGTTTTCAAGTTCTTGCGCCTGAACTGCACTGAGAGCAGGAACAAATCCAAGGCCCAAAATGCTAAGGAGAACAAGGAGGGGGCGAAGTAAAAAGCTGCGTTTATTGGAGGGCATCGGTGCATCTTTCTTTGGTAAAGTCTAAAATTGTCTACCCAGTATCCCCTAACATGGTTACCAACCTGCAAAGAAAACCGGGAATTTGATTTAAATGGGAGACTAAGGGGAAATTTGACCTTAATTAGGCGGCTAGAGGGCGAAAACATGCTGTTTGAACAAATAGGGATAATAAAGTCTTAACCTGATCAACACAACGAACGCTCTTTCACTCGCTCTATTCTTGCGATTTGCTCCAACTGATGTTACTCAACGCCACACAGCTGATGTTAATCAGTTACTTCCCTTGAAATTAACGCAAAAGATAGCCATATTCACACCACAAGAATGTGAACTTTGGTTCCACACCTAATAACCATATCGCTTAAAAGGATTTGATAATGGCAAATTTGGATCGTCAAAACTACAACGCACAAACCGGGTCCAGTGCGATAATTGATGAAGGCCTGCGCACGCATATGCTCAGAGTCTATAATTACATGGGCATTGGCCTGGCAATTACAGGGGCCGTGGCTTTCTTCTTTGCCCAATGGGCCGTTTCAAGCGAAGAAGTATTTAACCTGGTTTATGTTTCTCCCCTCAAGTGGCTTGTGATGTTTTCACCGCTGGCATTTGTGCTTGTGCTGTCCTTTGGCATCAACAAAATGAGTTTTGCCACCGCCCAGCTCACTTTCTGGGCCTTTGCAACGGTCATGGGTATTTCCCTGTCCTCAATTTTTATGATTTACACCGGTGCATCCATCGCAAAGGTGTTTTTCATCACCGCAGCCATGTTTGGCACCATGAGCCTTTATGGGTACACAACAAAGCGTGACCTGACTGCGATGGGCTCCTTCCTGATGATGGGACTGATTGGCATAATCATTGCCATGGTGGTCAATATATTCCTGCAATCTTCCGCATTAGAATTTGGTATCTCGGTTCTGGGTGTGCTGATTTTTGTTGGCCTGACTGCCTATGACACTCAGAAAATCAAAGAACTGTATGAAGAGCTTGATGGCTCCGAAGTAATGGGCAAAAAAGCCATAATGGGCGCTTTGACCCTTTATCTGGACTTCATCAACCTGTTCATGATGTTGCTTCGCCTGTTTGGCAATCGCAATTAAGGCTTGAAATTATAAGCCTCACAATTTGGCCGCGAACCTTTTTAAGGGCTCGCGGCCCTTTTTTTACCGAGGGACGAAATGTCTATTACTTCTGATCTGGAACTGCGCGATTGTCGCCCCGCAGATATTGCCGCCATCACTGAAATTTATGCCCACTATGTCACAAATACAGTGATTAGTTTTGATCTTGAAGCACCTGATACTACCCGCATGAAAGAAAAGTTTGGCATCATTTATCGCACAAGGCAGCCCCTTGTTGTGGCAACGATTGAGGGAAAGCTTGTAGGCTATGCCTATGCATCGACATTCCGCACCAGACCAGCCTATCGCTTCACCTGTGAAAACGCGATCTATCTGGCACCGGACAAAACCGGTCTTGGTCTTGGCTCAAAACTCATGCACGAATTACTCGCCCGATCAAGACAGTATGGCTTTAATCAAATGATCGCCATTGTCACCGACGGGGGCAACGGATACGAAAGTGTTTCCGCAGGCTCCCTGGCACTGCA
>JAJRRJ010000067.1 GCA_024279575.1 Alphaproteobacteria bacterium
CACAAAAGATCAGGCTCCCCGGCAATGGCTTCCATGCCATAGGCAATTGTTGCTGCGCAGGTTTTGTCATCCAATGCCGCCTCAACACTGATGTCTCCGGTGGGTATTTCCAGCGCCAACTCAAAAACTCTCAAATTGAGTTCATGTTGCCTGGCGATTTGAGAAATGGCCGCACCCCCATTAGTGAAATTGGCCACCATTTGCACCGTAACGCTGGCTGGAAATGCGGAAACATTTTGAGCTGCAACCCCGTGATTTCCCGCAAAAATTGCGATCATGGGATTGTTCAAAGTTGGTTTCTCTTTTTCCTGCCAACGGGCCAGAAACTCAACCAGATCATCCATTTTTCCCAAAGATCCCAACGGCTTGGTGAGTTGGGCATCGTGTTGGCGCACGCTATCAACAGCGTCTTGAGAACCCGATGGCATCTCTTTGAGCAATTTTGTAAAATCTGTAAAAGTGCTTGGCATGGATATATCCCTGTCATTGTCATAGCGAGTTGGTGCATTTGGTGGTAAACAACCAAGCACAAAAAGAAAAGTTGTTCCTTGAAAAATCAGCCTTCGAAAAATCAGTCCTCGAAAAACTCGTCTTCCACGCCCCTGTCTACGATGAGTCGCCGGGATGTTGGCAATGACATTGATGATAATTCGACAAAATCAAATGCACCCCCTACCCTCAAAGGTGACATATTGATGGGGTTGCAGTTGTTTTCGCGCCTGCCAACGGGCAACAATACGCATCAGCCCCCACATATGGGGCGCATGGTTCCGGTTTTAGGACTAAGCAGCGTTATCATCGGGGTCGCTCCGGCACTGGTGTTTTTAGGTTTGGGGATGCTGGGGTTACCAATATTGCTGGCTGCCTGCTTTGGGATTGGTGCGCAAGCCATTGTTGGCGGCGCCATGTCTGAGGACGGGCTGGCAGACAGCGTTGATGGTTTGTGGGGGGGGCATTCCAGAGCGCAGCGCCTAACGATTATGAAAGACAGCAGGCAGGGAACTTATGGGGTTCTTGCACTGATTTTTCTAACCACAATACGCATTTTGGCCCTTGGGTCACTGGCAAGTATCAGCCTAATCGGGGCCGCAATGTTGTGGATTGCGGCTCAGGTAATTGCCCGGCAAAGCGCGCTATGGCTGACAATTTCCCTTGAACCAGCGCGCTCGGAGGGAGCTGCCAAATCGACAGGAAAGCCAGACACGAAAGCATTTTGGACAGGTGCACTCATCGCCACACTGATTGTTAGTGTGTTTGCTGGCGCTTTTGTCGGCCTGCCTGGTCTTCTCGTTGCCGGCCTTGTGATGGCACTTATTGTATTTTTCTGGACACGATTATGTAAAAACCTCATTGGCGGATATAGCGGAGATTTGATCGGTGCTTTGCACGCCCTGGTTGAAATTGGCGTACTTTGCGCTTTTATAATAGTTATCTGAGGGCAAATTGCTTTCGTTCAAAGGATATTAGTTTGGCATTTATTGGTTTTGCATTATTGATCGCAGGTGGCCTGACACTGGTGATTATTTCGGACGCAGGGCAGCTGGTTGGTCTTGAGCAGGAGCAGATAGGGCAGATAATTCCCCTGCTGCTCATCCTTATTCTGGTTGCCTCCGGGACTTTTGGAAGGCGGGTTAATTTTTCCAGCATATTTGGTGGAGCAGTGCTTTGGGTGGGCATGTTTGCAGTTGTAATTGGCGGTTATTCCTATCGATTTGAAATTATCGGGCTGGCAAACCGGATATTAGGCGAGCTGACCCCCGGCGTTGCGGTCATTGATGAAAATGCCGGAACGGCAGTGTTCCAAAAGGGATTTGGCAACACATTCCGCATGGGGGCACGCATTAACGGAGCAAAAATCATCATGATTTTTGATACCGGGGCGAGCGCTGTTGTTTTAACCAGTTCTGATGCAATTACCGCCGGAATTGATCCCTCAACGTTACGGTATGACGTGCGGGTGCAAACCGCAAACGGCGTGGGGCGCGCCGCATCGGTCCGGCTGGACAAAATTGAAATCGGAGGCATTGTCAGAGAGGATATTCGCGCATTCATTGCTGAACCTGATGCGCTGCAAACGTCTCTTTTGGGCATGAGTTTTTTACAAACACTTCAGGCCTATACGGTGCGCAACGATACTCTTGAACTTCACGGATAGGTGATTCAGTTTATACTGGATCATTCCAACTACATCCTGTATATATTAGCAAAACCAAATATAGGAAAATTCAAATGAGCTACTGTTTTTCGACCACCCTTGAGGGTAACATGGACGCCATAATTGAAAAAGTTACGGCAGCTTTGGCCGCCAGCGGCTTTGGTGTACTGACAACAATTGACGTTAAGGCAACGCTGAAAAAGAAAATTGACGTGGATTTCCGCCCCTATACAATTCTTGGGGCATGCAATCCCGGATTTGCCCACAAAGCACTGTTGGCAGAAGATAAAATTGGCACAATGCTACCCTGCAACGTGATTGTGCAGGAAATCGGGGAAGGGAAATTTGAAGTTTCCGCCGTTGACCCGATGGCCTCGATGATGGCGGTAAACAACCCTTCACTAGGGGAAATTGCCGGCGACGTTCGGGGCATGCTCAAGGGAGTAATTGCGGGGCTTTAATTAGCGCTCCAAAACCTCAAACGCGCGGGCGATTGTATGGCTGCCCGCGCCTTCCTCCAGCACATCCATGGTCAAAATCTGGCGGAAGCGACGGGCACCGGGCATGGCATAGGCAAGACCTATCATATGGCGCGTAATATGGTTTAATCGCACACCTTTTGCCAGTTGCCGATCAGTATATTCAATCATGGCTTGTTCAATCTGAGCCAAAGTTGGCGAAGGTGCGGTTTCTCCAAAAAACAGTTTATCCACTTTGGAAAGCATAAACGGGTTATGATAGGCGGCGCGCCCAAGCATAACGCCGCTCACCTGTTGCAACTGCTCACCGGCCTGCTCTAAAGTTTCAATGCCCCCGTTTATAATCAGGGGCAATGGCGCCAGATGTTTGGCCAAACGATGTACGCGCTCATAATTCAACGGTGGAATTGTCCGGTTTTCCTTGGGGCTTAGCCCCTGCAACCAGGCTTTGCGCGCATGCACATAAAGTGCTGCCACGCCTGCCTCAACCATTTTTTCTGCAAATTCGTCCAGGTCTTTTTCAATATCGGACTGGTCGATGCCAATACGGCACTTTACCGTTACGGGTCGATCTGTTTCGTCGCGCATTGCTTTGACACAACGTGCCACCAGATCAGGTTCAGCCATCAGACAGGCACCAAATCGCCCCGCCTGCACGCGATCTGAGGGACAGCCAACATTCAGGTTTATTTCATCATAGCCAAACCGGTGACAGATTTTTGTTGCGCCGGCCAACTCATCCGGGTCCGATCCCCCCAACTGCACGGCAACGGGGTGCTCAACGGGGTCATATCCCAACAAACGATCCGGGTCCCCATGGATTATAGCGGCGCTGGTCACCATTTCCGTGAACAACACAGCACGGGCCGATAGCTGACGGTGTAAATATCTGCAATGACGATCTGTCCAGTCCATCATCGGGGCGACGGAAAAACGATATGAGGGCTGGGACGACATGGATATTGGTACTTTTATTGGGATAACTAAACCCGCTCTATATATCAATCATGCCAAATTGCACATGCCTTTGACTGCAAAAAATACACATTCCAAGGGGGCAGAACACCTCCCTACCAGTTTAAAAATCCCATAGCGTTAAAAATCGCCACCAGATGCAACATGGCTCCGCACACCACAAAGACGTGCCAAACTGCCTTGTGGTATTTCATCTTTTCCCAGAGGTGAAATATAATACCAAAGGAATACGTCACCCCGCCAGCAACCATCAACCACAGGGCACTTGGTGGCAGGGCTGCGGCCAGACTGTGAAACACGAAAATGCCGCTCCAGCCAATAGCCAGATAGAGCAAAAGCGCCACTCGCCCAAAGTGCTGGGGAACGATCAGCTTTAACGCCACCCCAACAAGCGCTCCGCCCCAGACAAACGTGGTCAGGCCAACCCCGGTGGGTGTATCCCAGATCAAAGCCAGAAACGGCGTATAGGTGCCCGCGATCAACAGAAAAATTGCGGCTTGATCCAAACGCGCAAACACCTGCTTCAATTTATTGCTGGGCAACAGATTAAACGTCATGGAAACAGACAGCAATGTCACCAGTGAAAGCACATAAATTATCAACGCGGAAAATTCGACCGGTGCATTTTTGACCAAGGCCAGCGTCAACAAAATTGCCCCGGCAACCAGGGCCACAACCAAACCAACCCCGTGTACGATGGCATCAGCAACGATTTCGCCAAGAGAATGGGGACGGGTATTGTGCCACCAGCTTTTTGCGGATGATCGGGCAGTTGGCCGGATTTGTTTTATTTTAGTCACGCACTCTCCCGGCAACCATTTTGTTTCAGGAAAAAAGGTAAACACGCAGAAGAACTAATGGCAAGCCAATATGTATGCAGGTGCTGCATTGCCACTCACAAAACAACGTATCGGATAAAATGCCGATAATGATGATCAGGCAGGGTTAAGCAAATTTGCCAGCAAACGATAGGCGCCAGGCACCAGCATTTCCAGCTGATGATGCAAAATCAAACTGGTATGGGTGTGGCGACCTTTTCCAAAGTTTCCACTCAATAAAGAGCCAAGCAACGGGGGTTCACCCGGGTCAGCCATGGAAATCAATGGCATATATTGGGCATCCCATTGGGCGGCAAAATACAAACCCCGCTCTTTTTTCCATTCACTCCAGTCACGTCGGGAAATTTTATTTGGCGCGCAAAGCAATGAGTGATCGGGGTGCAAATGCGTGACCGTCGCGTTTTCATCTGTTACCCGCCAGCGCAACGAAGGCTGACCAATGGTGATCGGCGCCAGCGCTGTATGTCTGGGGTCCCAATTGTCCCAAGGGCGGTGGTAAAGTGTTACAAGGTTGCCCCCCCGCCGCACCCACTTGTGCAATTTTTCCAGATTGGCGGCCAACGCAGGGCGGGTCCGCAAAGCAAATATTCCAATCAATATGCTGTCAAACTGCTCAAAGTGGGCACGCTCAAGTTCAGCGTCACTTAAACTCTTTATATCCATCCCGGCTTGTTTCAGCCAATAATCCACCCGATCACTTCCCCCCCCGACATAGGCAATTTTTGCGGATGGAATATTTAGCTCAAGCACACGGGTTTTCACTGTGCACAATTGGGCGCGCATCAATTCACCGGTATGAGGAAAATGCATTTTGTGCACTACTTGAGCGGGGCTTTCATTTAGCGCAACCGCGAACTCATATAGCCCTTCGCGCACGTTATTATCAGGTGTCAGCGTGATGCTTTTTTGGGAGATTTTACTGCTCCATCCCGGCAGTTTGTCCAATGTAATGTCGGCGGTGCAGGGGAACCTGGATAAAACTGAAAAAGCGGCGGGTTTTGGTGCATTCAGGTTAATCAGCGCAGCAGGAGGAGAAAATTTGAGGGAAAACGCAGGTAATACATACAAGTCTTCCTCTAAATCCACACTGACTGAAATCTCCCTGCCCTGTTGCTTCCATGTCAGGAGCATGTGCAGCGGCGCATTGGCACTGTTTGCATGCCATGCTTCGCGATACCCCTGTTCTGCCGGGGCATCGGGGGGAGCTTCCACCTGACATTTATTGTCCTGCCAAGGGGAAACTTCCCACCCCCGGGGGGCAATGATTTTTGCGGCAACTTCCAGTTCAGGTGCCTGCAGATTTAGGTTTATGGAAATCGTTTCCCCCGGTCGCACCTGTGATTTGGACAGGCGGGTGTGATACGAAATTTTATTGGCCAGCAGTAAAATTTTTGCCAGAGACAGCTCCTTTGCGACCAACCGGTGAAGTATCTCTTCTTTTGCTGCCTGCGGGCAGGCTTTTCGTGCCTGCTCAATCAGCCCAAGAGCAGCACAGGCATGTTTAACTATCCCCCTGTTATCGGGCCATGCTTTGATGGCGGCGTCCAGTTGTTCCTGAGTTTGTGACAAAACAGACGCCAATTCGGACGCTCCGGCAAACAACGCCAACTCGGTCAGTGTTTTCGGCAGGCTCTCAAAAATGTCGTTTTCACTGCTGCATTTCCCATTAGCGGACCATGCAAGATTTAGCGGCCAAACGCTGGGGGCACCGGTATCAATCCATTCACCCATTTGCTGGGTGGCGTGAAAGGCGCGCGACCACTGTCCGATTTGAGCATAATCAGCACCAAGAACTGGGTCGGCGCCGCTGGCATCAATCAGTGTTGTTTTTTTTGGGGGGGGGCTATCGTCATCATAGGCCTGACCGGCACCCGACCAGGCGGGCAGATAGATTTTTTTTACCTGCCATGGTGTTAAATCAAGCTCCGGGAAGGCCTTTTCGTCAGCAGCCAGCAACACTGCCTCAAAGGCACATTGTGTCATTGCGCGATGATGGCCATGTTGCCCGGAGACATCCAGAAATGTTGGGCAGACAATATCGGGCCTTTCACGGCGCAAAATAGTTACGAAACGCTCCAAAGTGCGCTGTTTTCCCCATTTTTCCAGAGTTTCCTCGCCGCTTTTTGAAAAACCAAAATCAAATATTGAATCTTTGGGATCGCTGGAAAGCCAGTAGTGAGACATATTGAGGGCTTTTGCGGCCCGCTCCATTTCCCGCGTACGCACAACACCCAGATCTGCAGACACTTGAGTACCAATAGAATTCTGTCCGCTTTCTCCACGGGTTGAACAGGCCTGAGAAATCTTTACGCCATCCCTTAGTCCCAAAGCTGCAAGCATTGGAGAGGTTTCATCATCGGGGTGAGCGCCGGTATTCATAAACGAAACGCACGAGCGCAATGACTGCAATTCCACCCATAGGGAAATTATCCGAGGGGTGTTCTGCTGCGCTTTAATTCGGTCCAGATCTGTCAAGCTCATCATAAATCCAGTTAGTGAAATACTGTAACCGTTGGGGTTATTGTGCGGTGAATTATCATTGCCGCCCCGCCAATTGCAGCGGTCAGTCGCCCTGAAGAGCCGCGCATGACACGCGGATAGATGCGTGCGGGTCTGTTGGCAATGGACCCTGTGGGAAGGTCAAGTTTGGCGATCAGTGCATCTATCACCACATCAGCTATGGCACCGCCCAAAATAACTGTTTCAGGGTCAAAAAGATTTTCCACCATGCCAATTGCCTGGGAAAGATGCAAGGCAGCGACTTCAACCCATTCCAACATGGCGGGGTTTTGAGCCTCCAAAAGCGAGGCAAGTGTAAAGCCTTCGGGTAGCTCGCCGCCAGCTTTTTCAAGGAAGGCAAAGGCGCCCATTCTTGAAGCGTATGTTTCCAGACACCCAAAATTGCCGCACGGGCAGGGAAGTCCGTTCGCCTTGGTTATGATATGGCCGATTTCCCCCGCATTACCCAAAGCCCCACGCTGGGAATGCCCTCCTGCAATCACCCCCAGGCCAAGACCGGTGCCAAAATATATGAAGCAAAAATTGTTCAACTCAGAGGCCGCGCCGGCCAAACGTTCGGATACTGCTGCTGCAGTAGCGTCATTTTCAATGATAACCGGACAGTTTAGCGCCTTTTCAAATTCCTGCCTGATATCAATGCTCTCCCAGCCGCCAGGCACCGCCGCACCCGAAAAACTCAAACCTGACTTGCCAAACGGTCCGGGCATCACAATGCCGGTGCCAAGTAGATTTTTCCGATCCCGTCCACTTACCTCTATGGCAGAGGCAATCAGTTTTGTTACAGCGGGAATTGCTTTTTCCGGGGATGCATCGGGCAGCTTTTTTCGTCGGGAAAAAATTCTTTTGCCAGACAGGTTGAGCAATGCACACACCATGGCATCGGGTAAAATTTCAACCCCAAGGGCAAATGCACCATCAGGATTAAACTGATATTGCAGGGCCGGTTTGCCCCGCATTCCTGAACGATGGCCCACTGTGCGCAACAGCCCCTCACCCTCCAACGTGTCAATAATATTGGAAACCGCTTGAATGGAAAGCCCGCAACTGCGGGAAATTTCCGCCCTGCCAGCTGGTTCATGGGCGCGCACAAAATCCAGTACCACGCGCCGATTATGGCTTCGACTTCGGCCCGCATTGCTACCGATTACACCTGTGCCTTCTTCAACCATAAACCTGCTACTTGCTATTTTTTACTCAACTAACTTGAATTAAATATTGATTTGTTTTTCGCTTTGGTCAACACTTGAGTTGCAACTACCTCGTTTGCAGGCGCCTTTTTTGTCTTTCAAGCGGGGATTATAAAAGTGACCAAGCAGGTCAGGAAATGAATTTCAGCAATGAACACGGGGCGTTGATCGCAACAGGTGTTCACCGAACAGGAGGAAGCAAGACATGAAAATACTAAACAAAAAGTTTTGGAAGAACAGCGTTACGGGCCTTGCCGCTGGCGCGGTTTTTGCCATGGGTACCGCCGCCGCCAACGCAGTGGAGATCGAATATTGGCAGTATTTCTTTGAGGCACGGGTTAACGCCGTTGACATACTGATTGAAAACTTTGAAGCCGCAAACCCTGACATCACCGTCATTCAAACCACATTTCCTTATGCGGATTACCGCACCAAAGTTGCCGCCTCCATTCCTGCAGGTCAGGGACCGGATGTGGTTCAGCTCTTTTATGGATGGTTAAATGACTATGTGGATGCGGATCTGATCCGGCCTCTGCCAACTGACATGTTCCCCCCCGAACAAATCGAGGCTGAATTTTTCCCAATGGTTCAGGCGATGAAACGCGATGGCGCTTATATGGCTTTGCCCACCGCAGTTCGTGCGCTGGCATTGTTTTATAACAAACGCCTGTTTGAAGAAGCCGGAATAGAAGCACCGCCTGAGACGCTGGATGAACTGGTTGACATTGCTGCCGCTCTTACCAAACGAGATGGCTCGGGCAACATTACCCAGGTGGGAATAACCACTGGTATGAATGCACAGGATCACCATTGGTGGCGCGAAGTGCTGGTGCGCCAGTTCGGTGGCTCCCCTTATACTGATGACTATAAAACCGTTACCTATAATGATGCTTCCGGTATTGCCGCTTTACAGTGGTATGCGGATCTTGAAACCACTCACGGGGTAACGCAGTCTGGGGTTATGGATGAGCCCCAGGCCGCATTCAAAGCGGGACGCGCCGGTATGCATATCGATGGGTCTTTTAGAATTGGCGCATTGAATTCTACGCGCGGGCTGGAATGGGGCGTTGCCGAATTGCCCGCCGGACCTGATGGCATGCGCTCCAACTATTCCTCCTATTGGGTAAATGCTGTTACCTCCAAGGCAGAAGGGGAAAAGCAGGAAGCGGCCTTGAAGTTCATGGCGTATCTGACCTCAGATGAGGCCATGCAAATATGGCTTGAAACAGTTGGCGAGTTACCTGCCAAACCAACGGCTGCCCTGACAGATGCCAACAAGGCGGACCCGGTATTTGGTCCGTTTGTCGAGGGACTCGGTTATGCAAGGACCACTATTTTTGCTAACGAATCCGGGCAACGCCAGGTAATTATGGATGCCCTGCAACGCATTTTGCTGGAGGACGCATCAGCGGAAACAGCATTGGGTGAAGCTGCTGCCACCGAGCAGGCCCTGCTCGATGAGTACTATAACTAACCTCAATAAATCCCGGCGGCTCTGAAATGTTTTTGGAGCCGCCATATTTTTGAGCGAGTGTGCACATGTTTGGTTACAAATCACTATCCATTAAACAAAAACAGGTTGTCTGGGCGTGGGGATTTCTGGCGCTTCCGGTTGTTTTTTATTCTGTTATCCGTTTTTATCCCACTTTTGGAGCTGTGTTGCTTTCATTTCAGGAGTGGAACCTTTTGGGAGGGAAAACCTGGAATGGCATAGAGAATTATCAAAAACTTTTTGCTGACCCTGTGTTCTGGAAAGTCTTTGGCAACACATTCCTCTATCTGATTTTGGGCACACCAATTTCTTTGCTCGTTTCCTTCATTATCGCCTATAATCTGGATAAAGTGCGCTTTATGCACGGCACAATTCGTGCGCTGTATTTTTTGCCCTTTATGACCTCAACCGTTGCAATGGCATGGTTGTGGCGCTGGTTCTATCAGCCCGTCCCCATTGGTCTGTTCAACAATATGCTGGCGGCAATCAGTATTCCCCAATTCCCGTTTCTTAAATCAACTTTCTGGGCGCTCCCTTCGATTTGGGCCCCCGCTGTTTGGGCGGGACTTGGCTTTCAAGTGATTATTTTCATGGCTGGCATCCGCGCCATTCCCAACACCTATTATGAGGCTGCACGCATTGACGGTGTTGGACCATGGACTATCCTGAGGGAAATTACCCTGCCTTTGCTTAAGCCGACAATCGTATTTCTTGTCGTGTTTTCATCCATTGGATTTTTGCGCATTTTTGATCAGGTGTTTAACATGACCACCAATGATCCGGGGGGGCCGCTCAATGCAACCAAACCCCTCGTTTTGATGATTTACGACACGGCCTTTAACGCCTTTGATATGGGATATGCCGCAGCGCAAACCGTGGTGCTGTTTACTGTGTTACTGGTGGTCAGCCTTGTTCAACTTCGCATTATGAGGGACAAGTAAATGGCAATCGAAGAAATTAAAGCCTCCTCGGGCACCCTTGAAAAACAAGCCGCCTCAACCGGCTACAAGGATGTTGATCCGGGCAAAGTTATACGCTGGACGCTCCTGTTCCTTGGTGGTGTGGTCATGGTCATGCCGATCGTGTTCATGATATCAACATCCCTTAAATGGCCCCATGAAATTTATGAACTCTCGATAATCCCCAAAGAACCCACGCTGGACAATTATATTTTTGTTCTGGAGGACGGGCGGTTTTATCAATGGTTCTGGAATTCATTGCTCATTGCAACGGCAACAACAATTTCTGCGGTTCTGTTTGATTCAATGGTTGGGTATGCGCTGTGCAAGTTCAGTTTCCGAGGTCGGATGTTTATTTTTATTGCGATCTTGTCAACCCTGATGATCCCCACCGAGATGCTGGTTATTCCCTGGTACATCATGGCGCGGGATTTCGGGTGGCTGAATTCCCATTGGGGAATCATGTTCCCCGGCATGATGACGGCCTTTGGCACTTTCCTGATGAAACAGTTTTTTGAAACGGTGCCAGATGATTTTCTGGAAGCGGCGCGCATTGATGGTTTGAACGAACTTCAAATATGGTGGAGCGTTGCCATGCCGTTGGTGACGCCTGCTTTGTCGGCGCTGGCAATCTTTGTTTTCCTTGGAAACTGGACGGCATTTATCTGGCCATTGATCGTAACCAACTCGCCTTCCCTTTATACTCTGCCCGTAGGCCTGACCACATTCAGCGTCGAGCAAAGCGTGCAGTGGGAGCTGATAATGACCGGGGCCGCACTGGCAACCATTCCCACATTATTGGTATTTCTGATTTTCCAACGCTATATCATTCGTGGTGTGGTGATGGCAGGATTGAAAGGATGATTGATACAAGCACGTTCCCAAACGAAGTTTATAAACAAGCTGTGCTTGCTCCCCTTTTTGAGGGGGCAAAAAAGCACTTTGCCGGTGCGGTTGCAGATATCAATCGGGCACATCTGGTCATGTTGGGCGAAACGCAAGTCCTGTCGAGCGAGCATGCAAGCAAAATTGGTGATGCGCTGGCACAGATTGATGCTGAACTTGATATTGAGGGCCTTGAATATACCGGTGAATTTGAGGACTATTTTTTTATAGTCGAAGAAGAGCTAAAAAAGCGGATCGGCCCTGACATTGCGGGCGCGCTTCATACTGCACGGTCCAGAAATGATATGGATCACACTGTTTTCAAAATGGTTTTGCGCAAAAAACTGGACGCCCTGCTTGAGCTGGGGCATGCACTGGCTGGTGCACTGATCCAAAAGGCGGACGCTGAAAAAGAAACGCTGATCGTTGCCTACACCCATGGCCAGCCCGCTCAACCAAGCACCTTTGGCCACTATCTTGGCGGTGTGATCGAAGTTTTGCTACGCGATTTGAAGCGCCTGCATGATACACGCCAACTCCTGCAAAAATGCCCTATGGGTGCCGCTGCAATTACAACTTCAGGCTTTGCCATAGATCGCCACCGCGTTGCTGAATTACTTGGATTTGAAACGCCGTCGCAAAATTCGTATTCATGCATCGCAGCTGTGGATTATATTACCGGACTTTATTCAGCAATTAAGCTGACCTTTTTGCATCTGGGGCGGGTTGTGCAGGACTTTCAGTTCTGGAGTTCCTTTGAAGTGGGCCAACTCTATGTTCCCAATGAATTTGTGCAAATCAGCTCAATTATGCCGCAAAAACGCAACCCCGTCCCAATTGAGCATTTGCGACTTTTGTCCTCCCTTACCGTTGGTAAATGCGATATGATGGTCAACACCATGCACAATACCCCGTTCACCGATATGAATGACAGTGAGGGGGAAGTGCAGCAGGCGGGGTTTGGTGCATTTGAAAACGGGGGGCGGATTTTTTCTCTGCTTGGCGCTATGGTGCCGACCCTCTCAATTCAACAGGATAGTGTACAAAAAAACACGGAAAAAAGTTGCATCACTATTACTGAATTGGCAGATAATCTGGTGCGAAACGAAGGTATTTCCTTCAGGCAGGCCCACGAAATCTCGGCTGCGGTTTCCAAAAGCGTCATGCAAAACAACCTTTCACTACAAAACGGCTATGATGCCTTCAAAAGAGCATTTGAAACCCGAACTGGACGAGGCCCGGAATTGGATGAAACTAATTTTTCCCGCGTGGTATCCCCAGAAAACTTTATAGCAGTGCGGGATCGTTTCGGGGGACCGGCTTTAGCGCCAATGAAGGTGGCACTTGCCTCCTACGCCGATGAATTAAAAAGACTTTCCAGGCAATCAACAAAACATCAAACGGATTTGCTTTTGGCTCAGCAAAACCTGACCGATGCCTTTTTACACATTAAAACCAACAAAAAAGGAACCTGAAATGGCAACAGTCGCCTTTGTGGACCTTGTTAAAACCTATGGAAAAACTGAAGTGCTCCATGGTATAAATCTAACAGTCAAAGACGGGGAGTTCATCGTTTTCGTTGGCCCGTCCGGGTGCGGAAAATCCACCACTTTGCGATTACTTGCAGGGCTTGAGGAAAGCACATCAGGGGATATTCTCATTGGCGACCGGGTTGTAAACAATCTGGAGCCCAAGGAGCGCAATATTGCCATGGTGTTTCAGAATTACGCAATTTATCCCCATATGAGTGTGCGAAAAAATATCGCCTTTGGTCTAAAAACCGCAAAAATGTCAAAGGAAGACAAGGAAAAGCGCATTGATGAGGTAGGGGAAATCCTCGGCATGAGCGAACTGCTTGAGCGACGACCAGCCCAACTTTCAGGGGGGCAACGTCAGCGGGTTGCCATCGGACGCGCCATGGTTCGTGACCCTTCTGTGTTTTTGTTTGATGAGCCTTTGTCCAATCTTGATGCGCAGTTGCGCACACAAATGCGGCTGGAAATTAAAAAACTGCATCAAAGAATGGGGACCACAATAATATTTGTGACGCATGATCAGGTGGAAGCTATGACTTTGGCTGACCGGATCGTCATCATGAAGGACGGTCATATCCAGCAGGTGGGCACTCCAACTGAAGTTTACGATCAGCCGGCCAACTTGTTTGTGGCGCAGTTTATTGGCGCCCCATCAATGAATGTGCTTACCGGAACCAGCGTTGAAAAAGGCATTCAACTGGATGTCGGCAAGTTGCTCCAAGTC
>JAJRRJ010000068.1 GCA_024279575.1 Alphaproteobacteria bacterium
CCAACATCCCCCGTACTTCAGCGTCCCCCGCCTGAAATAACAGCACGGCCCATACGGAATAAGTTGCCCCGAACGCACCACTGCACCAGATGATAACGTGAAGCCTGTTTAGTACCTTTCGGTTATTTTGCACAGCTCGAATCCCTTTGGGAAGAGCCAAAAACCAATAGAAAAACAAAATACTGACACCCAGGAGCAAAACCGGAAAAATAACAGTCAAGGCCACCGGGGCACTATTCATACTTGTGTGAGAGATCGTCAGTATCAACGCGAAAAAAAGCAGATACATAAGCGGCATTTGCTTTACCAGGGCCTTATATTGAGCAACATACAGAACCGGATTCTTATGCTCTAAGCCAAATAACCTCGAAAAATATGCGACAGGATACATATGCTTGCGTCTACTTGCTTCATTAATACCAAAACAATACCTGACCACAATTATCTTAAGCAAGTGTTGTAACTTTACAAATGTCGAGCATAATTACAATTTTTGAACCTATAGTGCCAGCTTGTTATCTTGTGGCAAATTTTACCCTGTCGTAACGCAAAAAAAATTATAAATTACCCGTGCCTCGACCCTCAGGCCTTTGATTTGAACAATCCATATTCAATCAGCGTTTCACTTGTCTGCACCATAGGGCAGTGATCAAACTCATCCGGAGATTTTTGTTCTGCCAGATAGGCCCGGGCATCGACACCATTAAGGGGCTTTGAAAAATAATAGCCCTGAATGATTTTGCAGCCCATCGCGCTTAGCGTATCAAATTGCCCCACATTTTCCACGCCCTCAACAATGCACTCAACCTGCAAATGATTACACATTTCAATCATGGCATGTACGATTGCGCGCGCGTTGCGATCCGTTTCAATATCAGCAATGAATTTGCGATCCAGTTTTAGTTTATCAAGCGGCATCTGGCGCACATAAGCCAGCGATGAATATCCGGTTCCAAAGTCGTCCAGTGCAATTTTACACCCCATGTTTTTTAACAGGTTCAACGAATTCATTGCGCGGTCATAATCACGCATCATTGAACTTTCGGTTACCTCAAAAGTCAGTCGATGCGGGTCAAATTCACTTTTTTTGACAATGGCAACCAGCCGCAGCATGGCCTCAGCTGAGGCAATATCCTGCATGGACAGATTAAACGACAAAAATAAATCTTCAGGCCAGCTCTTAAAATCATCCAATGCTTTTTCCAGCAAAATAGCCGTCAGGGCATTAATGGATCCCGCCCGCTCGGCAGAGCGGATAAAAACATCAGGGGAAACGGCACCCAATATCGGACTGTGCCAACGCGCCAATGCTTCAAACCCGACAGCTTTGCCATTCAAAGTCGACACAATAGGTTGATAGACCAGCGACATTTCATCCGTAAAAGAAGCATCCTGCAAGCGGCGCGCCACCCCGGAAACTTCCTGTATGGTATCCGCATGGCTTTGATTGAAAATGGTCACGCTCCCGCGTTTATTATCCTTGGAGTGATACAAGGCATAATCCGCCATCTCAAAGAAACGCTCGGGGTCTTCAATTTCACTATTCCATTCAGCAAACCCCACTGAGCCGCCCAAATGGGCGTTAAACTTATCCATTTCAAAGGGAACCCGCATAACCTGGCAAATTTTGTCTCCAAGCTTTTCCAGACTTTCACGATTGTCAAATTCAGATGCAATAAGCCCGAATTCATCTCCCCCCAAGCGTGCCAGAAACACCCGCGGAGGCAGTATTTCACTCAAGCGCTTGCCAACCGCCTGAAGCAGGTGATCTCCCGCACTGTGCCCGTAAACATCGTTGATCTGCTTGAATCCGTCCAGATCCAAAATGCCAACAGCCAGTTCTGAAGATTTTTGTGCAAGAATATCGCGTACCTGAGAATTCAAATGGTTCATGAAAGCACGCCGGTTTGCCAACCCGGTAAGGGTATCCAGTTCAGCAAGGGCACGATTTGACTGGCTGAGCAGTTCCGCTTCATTTTTTTTGCCTCGATTTCAATTCGCCGCAAAATAATTTCAGAAAAATCCCGACTGTACTTATTAGCAACAAAGACAAAAACCAGCGACACCAATGCACTGATTACCGAAACGGCCAGATATCCAGGTTCTCCGGTGAGCCAAAGGTAAACAATCAGTGGACCCAGCGTGAAAATGGCCATTGCCAGCGCCGCCGCCCTCAAATGCATCAAACAAATAGCCGCACCAAGTGTCGCCAAACCCGAAATCGCCAGGATCAGGAAATGAAGTGTTTTATCACCGTAACCAAGAATTGATGTTATCCAATAGGAATAGGCAATACCAAAAACTATCGTGACCAGAACACTGGTCATAAGGCTTCTGACAATCGCCCGCCGGTATGCTTGAAGGGTAATACTTCGAGGAATGGCAAACCCGTAATAGGCTGCCAGAAACCCGGTCAGCAGATAAAGTGGCATGACAATCGTCAAAAAAGCCGGCGCAGAGGAAAAACTGACATAGGCCACCGCAAACATCGCCGAAATCATAATCAGATAGAATACAGGCGCCTGAGCGCAAACAACCTTGTACTGCGCCAGGCACACTTCATGGTTTTTACTGTCAATTCCAAAAGCCTTGGCAAGAATATCAAAACGCGCCAACGAAGATGTCTCCAATGTATCAATAACCACCATTGAAGACATATGAGTGTAAAAAAACTACTTACTTTTGCCAGGCAGGCCCAAACGCTATGCGTTCAGCCCCCCCAGACACCCAAATAAAAGCTCAATTTTTACAAACTTGATTAACGAAAACATATCGCCCTAAGCCCTTGGCAACAATCCCCGCTCAATCAGCGTTTCAGCAATCTGCACTGAGTTGAGTGCTGCCCCTTTACGCAAATTATCCGAAACCACCCAGATATTGAGGCCATTTTCCACCGTAATATCCTCCCGAATACGGCTGACAACAGTTGCATAATCCCCCACACACTCGATTGGGGTGATATATCCCCCGTCCTCGCGCTTATCAATCACCATAATCCCTGGCGCTTCTCGCAAAATATCGCGCGCTTCATCGGCACTGATTTCCTGCTCAAATTCCAGGTTGACTGATTCAGCATGCCCTACAAAAACCGGCACCCTGACAGCGGTGCAGGTAACTTTGATTCTGGGATCTAAAATCTTTTTGGTTTCCGCCAGAACCTTCCACTCTTCCTTGGTATACCCGTCCTCCATAAAGGCATCGATATGGGGAATGACGTTAAACGCAATCTGTTTGGTAAAGATATGGGCCTCCGGTGCATCTGACACAATTATACCGCGAGTCTGGTGCCACAATTCATCCCCCCCCGCCTTGCCAGCGCCCGATACGGACTGATAGGTGGAAACCACCACCCTCTTGATGGTCGCCGCATCATGTAAGGGCTTTAGTGCCACCACCAGCTGCGCAGTTGAGCAATTGGGGTTGGCAATGATATTAAGCCGCTCGTTCTGCGCCATATAGGCATCAAGCACATGTGCATTCACCTCAGGAACAATCAGCGGCACTTCAGCGTGATAGCGCCAGAAGCTGGAATTATCGATAACAATGCAACCCTGCGCACCTATTTTTTGAGCCATTTTTTTAGAAATTTCTGAACCCGCAGACATCAGGCAGATATCAACAGTGCTGAAATCAAACCCCTCAAGGTTTTTGCACTTCAGGATTTTATCCCCATAAGAAATCTCTCTGCCCACTGAACGTGATGACGCCAGCGCAATGACTTCACTGGCAGGAAAGTTCCGTTCACTCAGCACATTGAGCATTTCGCGCCCCACATTCCCCGTGGCGCCAATAATTGCGATCCGATATGACATATCTGTTTTTCTCCTGTTTCCCCCGCGTGAGGGACATTTTTTCCCCACGGCCTTACCTGTTTGAGCCATTTCCCTTGTCGGGGATGGCACAAGGGAAACAGCTAAACGGTTTTTATGGTGATTTTAATTTGGGTTTTGCTGGTCTTCAGCCCGACGCACACATACGGCCCCGCCCCAGCAGGTCCGTTCAAATCTGTATCTGCAAAAAGGGTTAAATGACCCATGCTGTTTCTCACGAAAATGTTTTGAAAGCTTCATGGCGCTCTGGCGCACCAAAGTCAATAATTCCTGACCCTAAAACTTAAAACCAACCTTTACCCCAAGGTTGGTCAGCCCCTTGTTAGGCGTGCATAATTCTGCGGTGGAGGCATGCTCAATCTCCAACACAACCGTCATATTATCACTGACATTCATCCCCAGACCGCCCGCTTCATAAAACTGCAGCAAGCACCCCAGATTGCGCGCGGGAAATACCGCCCCGTCCAAAACCCCGTTATGCACCGCAGCTCCAAAAGTACCCTCAATAAAAAATGCACTATCCCAAAGCGGCACCTGCCAGGTCAGGCCAAGACGAACCATGCTTTCAAGTCCGGCAAAATTAACCGTCGCTCCCAAACGCGGTCGCGGGGAACCGATCCAGCGAAAAACATCAATATCAGGGGATGTGAACAAAACATCAAAACTCACGTCCTGCAAACGTGAAAAATTCAACACTTCCCCGTTTGGCCCCGGCTCATCAATGGAGTGAAGCATCACCCCGGCGCGAAATTCAGAAATTCCAAATCCCTGGCCATGGGCAAATCCGGTGCCTGCCGATATAAACATCAGCCCAAAAATAAATTTCTTAAGTATAGACATCAAATAAACTCTTCCGCCACGGCAATTTTAGCAATATCAAAAAGCCATCAAATCAACAAAATGTCAATTTTGTCTTCAGGTTTTACCCACGCTTAACTGATATTGGGCAAATGCATAACCTTTAGCCCCCACGGCGGGCAATAATTGCATCACCCATTTCGCTGGTGGAAACTGCTGTACACCCCTCCTGCATAATATCCCCGGAGCGCAGCCCCTCATCAAGTACACCGGCTATAGCCTTTTCAATCTCATCGGCAAGCTCAACCATCTCAAAGGAATAACGTAAGGCCATGGCAAATGAGGCGATCATGGCGATCGGATTGGCAATCCCCTTACCCGCAATATCAGGGGCCGAACCATGCACCGGCTCATAAAGCGCTTTGCGTTTTCCACTAACCGCATCTGGCGCACCAAGGGAGGCCGAAGGCAACATGCCCAGTGACCCCGTAAGCATCGCCGCTGCATCAGAGAGAATATCCCCAAACAAATTATCGGTTACAATCACATCAACCTGTTTGGGGTTGCGCACCAGTTGCATGGCACAATTGTCCGCCAGAATATGTTCAAACCTCACGTCACCAAAATCTTCAGCAACCTGATGAGCCACCTCATCCCACAAAACGCCTGACTTCATGACATTGCGCTTGTCCGCTGAATGCACCAGCTTGCCCCTGGTGCGCGCCATATCAAACGCCACCCGGCAAATGCGATCAATTTCATAGGTTTCATACACCTGCGTATCTATCGCCCGTTTCTGGTTTTTTCCATGCACTGTGGTGCCAAGGTCAGTAATGGTTTTAGGTTCGCCAAAATAAACCCCGCCGGTGAGTTCACGAACGATCAGAATATCCAGGCCCTCAACCAGTTCCAGTTTTAATGATGAGGCATCAGCCAGTGCGGGATAACAAATTGCGGGTCGAAGATTGGCAAACAATTCCATATCCTTGCGAAGGCGCAACAATCCCGCTTCATGTCGGTTTTCATAGCCAATATTTTCCCATTGCGCGCCCCCCACTGCTCCAAAAATCACCGCATCCGCATCCATCGCTATTTCCATGGTGGCATCAGAGATCGGCGCTCCTTCAGCATCATATGCCGCACCACCAACCAAACGACTTTCAAACTTAAAATCAGTTTTACCCAGCCTGTTCAGGTGAACAATCAGTTTTTCAACTTCGGCCATAATCTCAATACCAATCCCGTCTCCGGGGAGCAAAAGTAGTTTCTGGGTCATTTTATTTCTCTCGTTTTGAAGTCACTGAACAACGGTATTTTCCATTAAACTCACTCTTAATGAAGCACAATCAATTTCACAAGTTGCCCCATAGGGTAAAACGCACATCGGGTCCGTATGGCCAAAATCCATCTGCGCAACAATCGGCAGGTTCTTAAACCCAAATTCCTTTGCCACCACGGATTGAATAGCCATGTCATATTGAGTTAAGTCATTAACCCCGCCCCCCGGTCGCCCGATCAGTATTCCGGTCAGCATCTCAAAAATCCCCTGAACCCCCAAATTGCGCATAATACGCTTCACATGTTCAATGTCAGGCGCTTCCTCAGACGTTTCAAGAAACAATATTGCCCCCTTAAACACCACAGGGTCCGGCCATATTTTTGTACCAGACATCATGGGAAAAACATCAATACACCCCCCGATCAAAGCCCCCCTTGCAACGCCATTTCCCTGCACACAGATACGCCCCGGCGATTCGCAAAGCGCCCGCGGCTTTTCCTGATTTTCAGGCTTTCCCCAATCCAAGAGTTCGGCCGTCCACTGGGATGCTACCGGGATATCTCCAACCGGTTGCACATCAAACAATGTGCGCCGGACGGCATCAACCATATAGGGAAACAAACCCCCGTTCTCACCAAACCCAGCCATTACAGATGGCCCGTAAAAACTGGAAAAACCCGCCTTCAGGCATGCAAAATGCAACACTGTCGTATCCGAATATCCCATAAAGATTTTAGGGTTTTGCGCCAGCACATCAAAATCCAGATAAGGAACCAGCCGGATACAGTCATCCCCGCCAATGGAGGTGATAACTGCATCAATTTCAGGGTCAGCAAAAGCCGCCATAAAATCTTGCGCCCGCGCTTTTGGGTTTAAATGCAGCCACTCAGCTGGCTTAAGCGCATGGGGCATTTCCACCACTTTTACCCCAAACTCTTGGATAAGTTGCTTCTTTCCCGCCTCATAACGTTCAGGAAAAGTCCCCGGCCCGCCCCAGGATGGAGAAACCACAGCCAGCGTATCCCCGCACCTGAGCTTTCCGGGTTTAGTGAGATTCACGCCTCAAAAGCCCCGACACGCGCGCTCACTTCAATCTCTATTTTCATTTTCGCCTCGATCAAATCACATACGATCAGGGTCGCTGCCGGTTTGGCTTTGGCAAAAGCCTGCGCCAACAATGGCATAACACCATCAAGATCAGCAATATTTTTCAGATAGTAGCGCACCCGAACCACATCATTGAGGGTACAATTTGCTTCCCCAAGGGCTTTGGAAATCGTAAGCAGAGTATTGCGTGTTTGGGCGATAACATCATCGGGCAGGATATTGGTTTTATAGTCATAACCCGTGGAGCCCGAAACATAGACCATATCACCATCAACCACCGCCCGCGAATAGCCGATTTTTTCTTCAAACGGAGATCCTGATGAAATATGTTTGACCAAAATCCTGTTCCTGAACTCCAGGTCCCCCATTGGGAACACCCGTCATGTATGTGCCAATCCAGAATGTAATCACCAATCGATTTTTCCGAATTGCCTTATCACTCTGCTTCTTGCAATAACGTTTCTATCGTATCTAGATCCATGGACGGTTTTCCGCCATGCCAGCTTCAAACCCGCTGATTTTTTCAACCTTGCCCATGGTCAGACCAATATCATCAAGGCCCTCAAGCAGCGCATTTTTACGCGCCGGGTCAATATCAAATTCTATAGTGCCCCCGTCCGGCCCTTTTATTGTCTGGGCTTCAAGGTCAATGGAAATGGTGGCATTGCTTCCCCGTTCTGCATCATCCATAAGCGCTTCAAGCTGCTCCGGTGTAACAACAATCGGCAAAATCGAATTTTTGAAACAGTTATTATAAAAAATGTCGGCAAAACTTGTGGAAATCACACAGCGAACGCCAAAATCCTTCAAAGCCCATGGCGCATGTTCGCGGCTTGATCCACATCCGAAATTATCGCCCGCCACAAGAATTGTGGCCTCGCGATAGGCCGGTTTATTCAAAACAAAATCAGGGTTTTCACTCCCGTCCTCATTATAGCGCATCTCGGAAAACAAGGCAGTTCCCAGCCCGGTACGTTTAATGGTTTTGAGATATTGCTTGGGGATAATCATATCCGTATCGATGTTGATAATCGGCAAAGGCGCTGCAACACCAGTCAGTTTTTCAAATTTTTCCATGACATAATCCCATGACAAATATCTCCTGATACATTCAACTCATTAAGTGAACGATTGAAGGGGTTAGGTCAAGCGGGTTGCCTGTACCTGTCCTGGCCCAACCTACCCGGCCAGCATTAAATCCAGATTTTGAACTGCCGCCCCTGAGGCCCCTTTGCCAAGGTTGTCATATACCGCCACCAGCAACACCTGGTGCCGGGCGTCATTGGCAAACACATGCAACTGCATCTGATTGGTGTTGTTTAAAGACTGCGGGTCCAGACCCACAGAACCTGACCCCTCTTCAAAAGGCATCAGTTCAACAAACTGGCTTTCAATTTCATTCAGATGCGCTTTGATAACCCCGTGCAGATCAGCTCCCTTTGGTGCCCCATCAGTCATCGCAAAGTTTAGCGGCACCATTGTCATCATGCCTTGGCGATAATTACCCACCGCCGGCTGAAATAGTGGATCAAGATGCAAACCGGTATGCAATTTCATTTCGCGCAAATGCTTATGATTGAAATTCAATCCATAGGGCATAAACGGGGACGCATTTTCCCCTTGCCCCTCATAGGCCTCAATCATCTGTCGTCCACCACCCGAATAGCCCGAAATGGCATTGATAGAAATCGCCATATCCGAAGAAATCAGCCCGGCCCGAATAAGTGGTCCCAATAAAATTATCGGCCCTTGCGGATAACAACCCGGATTGGCCACCCGTTTTGCCGTCGCTATTTTTGCACTCTGGCCTTTGTCCATTTCCGCAAACCCGTAAACCCAGCCCGGATCGGTCCGAAATGCGGTTGAGGCATCAATCACCCGTGTATGTTCATTATCAATTAAAGCCACAGACTGTTTTGCCGCCTCATCAGGCAGGCACAATATTGCCACGTCCGCCCCATTAAGCAAAGCTGCACGGGCCGCCAGATCCTTGCGCAAATCCACCTCAATCTGCAACAGTTCAAGATCGGTGCGCTTGGCTAAACGCTCCCGAATCTGCAAACCGGTTGTTCCCGCTTCGCCATCGATAAAAACTTTTACACCCATAACAAACAACCCACTATATTTCGCGTTGCCTGTTTGAACGCCCCTATGCCCAAGGTCAAGAAAAACTCTAAACTTGTTTCCTGAACAGGCAAATGCCAGACTTTGCCCTATTATCAAAATACCGGCGGCAAAAACACCACCACACCACCGCCAGACAGGAGCCAAAACATGACCCCCCATAATGAAGCAAAACCCGGTGATTATGCCGATACGGTTCTTCTGCCCGGCGACCCCTTACGCGCCAAATGGATTGCAGAAACATTTCTTGATGATGCCAGACAGGTCAACGCCGTACGCAGCTGTTTTGGCTATACCGGCACCTGGAAAGGCACCCCGGTTTCTGTACAGGCCACAGGCATGGGCCAGCCCTCTGCCGCAATCTATATCCATGAACTGCTTGAAACCTATAAAGTTAAAAACCTCATTCGCGTTGGAACCTGTGGTGGCCTGCACGAAAGCGTCAAGGTACGCGATGTTGTCATCGCCATGTCCGCCGCCACCGACAGCACCATGAATTCCATGTTTGCCCCCTATAACTACGCCCCTTTTGCTGATTATAAACTGCTCTCCAACGCGGTTGAGCTTGCCAGCGAACGCGGATTTACCACCCATGTGGCCTCCGTGGTTTCTTCAGACATTTTTTATGTGCCCAATGGGGCGAAATCCTATGGTGCTCTGCCCGATCACGGGGTGTTGGCCGTTGAAATGGAAGCGGCGGCCCTTTACACTTTGGCCAAAAAATTTGACGCGCGCGCCCTGACCATCTGCACCATGACCGACTGCCTGATTACCGGCAATCAGATAGATTCCACCGAACGCCAGACCTCCCTTGAAGATATGGTCAAACTGGCCCTTGATACCAGTTTAAAGGTCTAATATCCAATAAGTATTGTTTCTCATCTCGCTAGCGCAATGGGTCAGCGGGACGGGGCACCCGATATTGAGTTGGCCAAATAACTGACTACATCAAAAGACACCACCACCATTGCAGAACTCGCCACTTTGGCCCTGGCGGCAAAAAAACCCATTGCCGCACCGCCCAAGGAAAAAAGATGAATAAAGTGCTGGCGCCCCTTGATATCCCTTAGCGTTAAGCGCCCTCGCTTTTGATCCGGGTCAAAGACAAACAGATCCTGCCAGACTAAGCTCAACGTGGCACTATCAAAAAGCAGACTGGCGCTTCCAGTCGGCCTGGAGAGACAGGAATGTACCCATGTCAAAACTAATCACTGACCACAAAGAAATTCGCTCCTGGGTCGCCGCCCGTGCTGGCAACCCTGCCGCCATTTCGGTTTCCGATGGTCACGGGGGATTTATTTTGCGCCTTCGCCTCACCTTTGGTCAACGTCAGTTGCAGGAACAGGGGGCTGGAAACGAACAGATCGGAGGGGTTGAGTTGATCCCCTGGGATGACTGGTTCAAAGAATTTGAAGCCCAGAGTCTGGCCTTGCGTATTCCTGTGACCTCTGATGCGCCGGGGTCTGCCTATCATATTGAAAAGCGCAGGATTTAGGCTTCTAAACTCTATTCTGCTTAGCGCCGCTTCAATTCAATCACATCATGCACGCTTTCAAACACCGGCTGCGGTAATTCAAGCACAAAATGATCCATGTTTGAGTTGAGCGCACTCACGCACCCCACCTGATTACGCTCTTGGTTTTGGCCATAAAGGGTCATTGTGTCTTCATACCCGTAGGAAAGCGCGCCCCGATAAGCCAGACCATCGCCCCCCTGTTTCAAAAGCCCAAGAAACCTTTGTGAGCCTGAAGTCTTGCGGATAACCAGAGAAGCATCTTCTGGAAAGATCTCACAATCAAACCAGCCATAAACAACTCCGGGAAGAGACCCCCCCAGTTTAATTGTCCGGCACGCATAATTGCCGATCAAACGCTCAGGTTCCTCAATTTGAGAAAATTCATTTACGAACAGATCAGAGATGATTTTTCTTTCCGCAGCGCTCTTCATTTGAAGAGCCGCCGCCAGGCCCAAAGAACGGGTGGTTTCAAGCCGCGCCATGCGCAAAGCATCACTGGATTGAACTTTGAACCCGTCCGGGATTGTGCAGGCCACCTCAGCGGCCTGCCCGTTGTGCGAAACAATTGCCAATGCCATAACCAAAGCGATTTTTAGTTTCTTCATTGACCGGTCTCCGTTTGTTACTTTTGACGAATATCCACAAAATGGCCTGCAATGGCCGCCGCCGCCGCCATTTCAGGGGAAACAAGGTGTGTGCGCCCCTTAAAGCCCTGCCGTCCCTCAAAATTCCGGTTTGATGTCGAAGCACATCGCTCCAATGGCTTGAGCTTGTCCGCATTCATCGCCAGACACATGGAGCACCCCGGCTCACGCCACTCAAACCCTGCCGCCAGGAAAATTTTGTCTAAGCCCTCAGCCTCCGCCTGCACCTTTACCAACCCCGATCCGGGCACGACCATGGCGGATACGCGCTCACTGACCTTGCCATCCCCAACCACTTCAGCCGCAGCGCGCAAATCTTCGATCCGCCCGTTGGTGCACGACCCGATAAAAACCCGGTCCAGTTCAATATCAGTGATTTTTGTCCCCGCCTTCAGCCCCATATATTGAAGCGCCCGCTCCTTTGAGGCACGCCGGTTCAAATCATCAATCTCCATTGGATCAGGCACCACTCCGTCAATCGAAACCACATCTTCAGGAGACGAACCCCATGTGACGATCGGGGGCAAAGACCCTGCATCCAAAACCAGTTCCTTGTCAAAATGGGCACCAGGGTCACTTTTAAGCGTTTTCCAGTATTCAACCGCCATCCCATAGGCCTGCCCTTTGGGCGCCCGTGGCCGCCCTTTGACATAATCAAAAGTCTTTTGATCCGGCGCAATCAACCCGGCCCGCGCACCCCCTTCGATGGTCATGTTGCAAACGGTCATCCGCCCTTCCATGGACAAGGCTTCAATGGCCTCCCCCCCAAATTCAATCACATGGCCGGTGCCCCCGGCTGTGCCGATTTCCCCGATAATAGCCAGAATGATATCCTTGGCCGTTACTCCGTCAGGCAATTTCCCATCCACACGCACCAGCATGTTTTTTGCCTTGGCCTGTATCAGGGTTTGTGTCGCCAGAACATGCTCCACTTCTGAAGTGCCAATTCCATGCGCCAAAGCGCCAAAAGCACCGTGGGTTGAAGTATGGCTGTCACCGCAGACAATAGTCATCCCGGGCAAAGTAAATCCCTGCTCCGGTCCAACAATATGCACAACCCCCTGTCGCGGGTCCATTTCATCAAAATACTCGACACCAAATTCCGCAGCATTTTTTGCCATAGTCTCAACCTGCAATGCACTTTCAGGGTCATCAATACCCTTGCTTCTGTCGGTTGTGGGCACATTATGATCCACCACCGCCAGCGTGCGCCCCGGAACCCGCACCTTGCGCCCCGCCATGCGCAACCCCTCAAATGCCTGTGGAGAGGTCACCTCATGCACCAGATGCCGATCAATATACAGCAGCGAAGTACCGTCACCATTTTCACCAACCAGATGGTTATTCCAGATTTTGTCATAAAGGGTTTTGGCGCTCATTGTCGAAAACGTCTTCCATAAAAATTATCACTGGCAGGGTTTTAGGCGCGCGATTTCCCACGGTCAAGCAAACTCAAATCCACCATGCCATATTGGCTCTTTTATCTAGTCAGATTTTTTGAACACTCTAAACAAAGCGCCCGCACTGAACAGTGAGGTATCAATGCCCACATTCTTATACGTCCACCACGAAATCACCGATTGTGCGACAATCCGCGATCCCGCATTCACCAACGCCGCCCCCACCAGGCCATAAATGGGAATAACCACAATCTGCACCACCATACCAAGAGCCATAATGCTTCCAAATATGCGCACATAGGCCCGCTCATGCCCCGTCATCATCATCACAATACGCGTGGGGCCGGTGGCCGCATCGGCCAGCAAGCCAACGCTTAAAATAAGCAAAATGATCTTGCCCTCAGCATAGCTTTCACCAAACAGGGACAAAATCAGATCCCCAAACAGCCAAAATCCAACAAAAATACCAACGGAAAACAAAAATCCGGCCCAGGTGCAAAGGGCCGTAACCGCCTGTGCCTTGGCCATTTCGCCACTATGAAAGTGGCGGGATACCATCGGCGCCACCACCAGCGTTATGGCAAACATAAACAGCGTCATCAGCGCGGCAGTACGAAACGCATTGAAATAAAGCCCGGCGCTTTCAGACGCAACAAACAGTCCCACCAGCACAATATCCACATTCAGCGCCGCTGAATCCACTACTGTCCCGATCACAAACCACTTTGAAGCCCCCCCCCGTTCCTTCAAATAGGATTTCAGCCCGGAAAAACTCACCCCGTTTACATAGCCGCGCCGCCAGGCCACCAGAAATTGAATTACCAGGGTAAACATCAGCAAAACAGCACTCAGAGTCAGGGCCGTGGCCCCGC
>JAJRRJ010000069.1 GCA_024279575.1 Alphaproteobacteria bacterium
CTCGTTGACGCTGAGTTGAGCGTTAGCATGCGCGATCGGGTTGCACTTGTGGGGCGCAATGGATCAGGAAAGTCCACTTTATTAAAAATTGGCGCGGGCCTGGTTGAAAAAGATGCGGGAACCCGGTTCGTTCAGCCCGGTGCGACCCTGCATTATTTGCCCCAGGAACCTGACCTGAGCGGGTTTGACACCACCCTTGCCTATGTGGAGGCCGGTTTGGGGCCAAGCCAGGATCAATTTCGGGCCGCATATCTTTTGGAACAGCTTGGCATGACTGGTTTTGAAAAGGTTATCAACCTCTCCGGTGGTGAGGCGCGCCGGGCGGCTTTGGCGCGGGTGCTGGCACCCAACCCGGATGTTTTATTGCTTGATGAACCCACCAACCATCTGGACCTTCCAGCCATTGAGTGGCTGGAGGAGGAATTGGCCGGCTTAAAAAGCGCTTTGATTATTATATCCCATGACCGCGCCTTTCTGTCCGCGTTGACGTCAAAAACCCTGTGGCTTGATCGCGGAACAACCCGCCAGCTCGATCAGGGGTTTGCCGGCTTTGAAAAATGGCGCGATCAGGTTCTTATGGAAGAAGAACTGGCCCAGCATAAACTTGATCGCAAAATCGTGAGAGAGGAACATTGGTTGCGCTATGGGGTAACCGCCAGACGAAAACGCAATGTGCGGCGGTTGGGTGAGTTGCACAATTTGCGTAAAACCCGCGCAGAGCATGTGGGTGCAACAGGAAACCTGACCATATCCGTTGCGAAAGGCAAGGAAACCGGCACCCTTATAATTGAGGCAAAAAATCTCAGTAAAACCCTGGGTGGCAAGCCATTGGTCAAAGATTTTTCCCTGCGGGTGATGCGTGGGGATCGGGTGGCAATTGTGGGGCCAAACGGGGTTGGCAAAACCACGCTGATAAACCTACTGACGTCAACTTTGGCTCCAGATGAGGGCGAGGTGCGCATTGGATCCAGCGTGCAAATGGCTTTGTTGGACCAGACACGCGCCACTCTGCCCCCCGACACCAGTTTGAAAGATGCCCTGACCGGGGGCGGTAAAGATACCGTGCTGATAAACGGTTCTGAAAAACACGTTATCGGTTATATGAAGGACTTTCTGTTTTCCCCTGATCAGCTCAATACGCCCCTAAAAGCGCTTTCGGGCGGGGAGCGCGCCCGGGTAATGCTGGCGCGGGCTTTGGCACTTCCCTCAAATTTGCTGGTGCTTGATGAACCCACCAATGATCTGGACCTTGAAACACTGGATCTGTTGCAGGAAACCCTGGCTGAGTATCCCGGCACATTGATTATTGTCAGCCATGACCGTGATTTTATTGACCGGGTGGCAACCATCACTCTTATTGCAGAGGGGGATGGTACATGGACAACCTATGCGGGGGGGTATGCGGATATGGTGGCCTTGCGCGGGTTTGGTGTACGCAAGGGAAAAACGCTTCCAAAGGCGGTATCAAAGGCCCAATCGGCAAAAAAACCTTCCCGGACCTCGGTTTTGACCAAAAAGAAACTCTCTTTTAACCAGCAGCACGCCCTTAAAACCCTGCCTGAAAAAATGGCAAACCTTGAATCCGATATGGCCGGATTGCGCACCCGACTGGAAGACCCTGGATTTTATTCCCGTGATCCGCAATCGTTCGCGGATGTGTCAAAGCAGCTACAGGAAAAGCAAACTTTATTTGATGAGTTTGAAAACCAATGGCTGGAACTTGAAATTTTGCGCGAAGAACTGCTCTAAGCTATGCCATAGGGAGCAGGCCGGATGTCAACAGAGTAAAAATGATCTTGAGATTCCCGTTGCATTTCTTGAGATTCCCCTTGCATTTAGTGCAAACTCGCGGCAATTTCTTTTACCCTGCGCTTTGTCATTTGCATGCAACTTGCTAGGGTAAAAACCAATACTAAGAATTTATAAGGCTAGGATTGTTCGATGAAAGTTACGTTGGAACGCAACCATTTACTTAAATCCCTGGGACATGTTCACCGGGTGGTTGAGCGGCGCAATACGTATCCTATTCTGGCCAATGTATTGCTTGAGGCAAGTGAAGCCGGTTTGCAGTTGCGTGCCACTGATCTGGATATAGAGGTCACTGAAACCGTCCCCGCTATGGTGCAGACCAAGGGCACAACGACAGTTCCCGCGCACACTCTTTATGAAATTGTGCGTAAATTGGCCGATGGCGCTGAAGTTCATTTGGAAATTGAGGGGGATGATCAGATGCGCATCACCTCGGGGCGTTCAAGGTTTTTCCTTGCCTGCCTTTCCGCTGACGGCTTTCCTGATTTGAAGTCGGGTGAATTTTCTAATGATTTTTCAATTCCCGCCACTGACCTGGCCGGATTGATTTCGCGTACCCAGTTTGCCATTTCCACCGAAGAAACCCGTTATTACCTGAACGGGATTTATTTTCACAGTCTTCAAAATGAAGGCACCCCTACGTTGCGCGCAGTGGCCACCGACGGGCATCGGCTTGCCCGGGCGGACCTTGTCGCCCCTGAAGGTGCTGGCGATATTCCTGGAATTATTGTTCCGCGTAAAACTGTCGGTGAGATCCAGAAATTACTTGATGGCGTTGAGGGTGATGTGCGGATGGAAATTTCTGAAACCAAAATTCGCCTGAGTGCAGGCTCGGTTGTGCTTTTATCTAAACTGATCGAGGGTACTTTTCCCGATTATGAGCGCATCATGCCACAAAATAATGATAAGGAAATGATAATTGACCGTGCCAGTTTTGCCGCAGCGGTCGATCGTGTTTCAACAATTGCCTCCGAGCGCGGTGGCAAGGTTGTTAAATTGGCGATTGCCAACGGAAACCTTGAATTGACCGTTACAAATCCTGAACATGGCACAGCCAATGAAGAGGTGCCGGTAAGCTTTGACCACGATTTGTTTGAAATTGGATTTAACGCTAAATACCTGCTTGATATTCTCTCTCAGATCGGGTCAGAAAACGCGTCCTTTTTGTTTGGGGATTCTGGTTCGCCAACCCTTGTGGGCGATCAGGATGACGAAACTGCCGCTTACCTGATTATGCCAATGCGCGTTTAATTCAAACAGAGGTTTTGCTGGGAGAACTATGTCAAAGCCTGCCCGTTATATTTCCAGATTACGCCTAACCGGTTTTCGCTCCTATGGGAATGCTTCCCTTGATATTGAAGCGGCCAATGTGGTTTTGACCGGTGCAAACGGGGCTGGAAAGACCAACCTGATTGAAGCGGGGTCACTTTTATCACCCGGGCGTGGATTGCGCGGGGTGGCATTTGAAAATCTGACAAAAATTGGCACCCCCGGGCCGTGGGCGGTGGCCGCAACAATAATGACCCCCGGCGGGGAAGTGGATATGGGCACGGGTGCCAACCCGAGCAAATCGGGACGGCGGGTACGCATAAATGGCGCCAATGCTTCAGCAATCGAAGATATGGCGGCCTTTGTACGTTTGCTTTGGCTGACCCCGGCAATGGATGGCCTGTTTACGGGCGCTGCGGGGGATCGGCGACGGTTTTTGGACCGGCTTGTAATGACGCTTATTCCTGACCATGCGTTCTCGGTAAGTGGATTTGAAAAAGCCATGCGTCAGAGAAACCGGCTGTTGGAGGATAATGCGGACCCTGATTGGATCCGGGCTGTTGAGGTGCAGATGGCCGATTTTGCCGCCGCTATGCATTTCGCCCGTGCTGATAGCCTTTCCCATTTGCAGCAGTTGGCCAGTCTTGGTGTATCGCCTGCCTTCCCGGCGGCAATTTTAACGCTTGATCCGGTTTTTTCTGATGATCGTGATGAGTTTGCCTCCTCTTCGGCCCTTGAATTTGCCTTGCTGGAACATTGGCAACAAAACCGGGGGCTGGACCGGGCCGCAAAACGTACGCTTGTTGGGCCCCATCGGGTTGATATGCAGGTTACTCACCTGCAAAAATCAATGCCAGCCAAACTTTGCTCCACCGGGGAACAAAAGGCGCTGTTGATCGGGTTGATCCTTGCGCATGCGCGACTGGTGGCAAATATGACCGGCATCACCCCCATATTGCTGCTGGATGAGGTCGCCGCCCATCTGGACCCGGATCGTCGCATTGCCCTGTTTGAAGCGCTTGCTGATTTGCAGACGCAGGTGTGGATGACTGGCACCGACCCGATACTTTTTGAGGGATTGGAGGGTGAAACGCTGCGGGTGCAGGTTAAGGAGGGGCAACTGTTATGACAATTGTATATGTGGATGCGGATGCCTGTCCGGTGCGCAGGGAAGTTCAAAAAGTAGCCGAGCGTTTCGCTTTGAAAACCATAATGGTATGCGATGGTGGAATTCGCCCCTCTCGCGACCCGATGGTGCAGGTGGTTGTGGTCCCCGCCGGTGCCGATGCCGCTGACGACTGGATAGCTGAGCATGCCGGGCATGCAGACATTGTGATAACGCAGGATATACCGCTGGCCGCACGTTGTCTTGATAAGGGGGCATTGGTTCTTGGCCCAGGTGGAAAAGAGTTTACCCATGAAAATATAGGTATGAAACTGGGAATGCGTGAGCTTAACCAGCACTTGCGTGAAACGGGTATGGGGGGCAGTTTTAACAGGCCATTTGAGGCCGCTGATCGCTCTCGTTTTTTGCAGGCTTTGGACCGCGCTGTTAACCGGGCCAAAGCCATGGTCAAACCGCAGACCTGAACCGCCATTTCACTTGGGAAAATTACGCTTTTCCGCTACAAGTTAGACAATTGAAACAGTCCTGATTCGGTACCCTATGAGCGAAAATGAGAACGAACAAAACCAACCCGTATTCGTCGATGACTATGGCGCTGATTCTATTAAGGTTCTCAAAGGGTTGGACGCTGTTCGCAAACGGCCCGGCATGTATATTGGTGACACTGATGATGGCTCCGGTCTGCATCATATGGTTTATGAGGTGGTGGACAATGCCATTGACGAGGCGCTTGCAGGACACGCCGATCTTGTCACCGTTACACTAAATGCCGACGGGTCGGTTTCAGTAACGGACAATGGGCGCGGCATTCCGGTTGATCTCCACAAGGAAGAGGGGATTTCAGCCGCTGAAGTGATTATGACGCAGCTCCACGCGGGTGGGAAATTTGATCAGAATTCCTATAAGGTTTCGGGTGGTCTGCACGGGGTGGGCGTATCGGTGGTCAATGCGCTTTCTGTCTGGCTAAAACTCAAAATCGGGCGCAGAGGCGGGTTTCATGAAATCAGTTTTACCCACGGGGTTGCCGATAAACCGCTGGAGCGCACGGGGGATGCTGGGGATTATACCGGCACCGAGCTTTCATTTATGCCCTCCACTGACACCTTCACCATGGTTGATTTTGATTTCACAATCCTCGAGCACCGTTTGCGTGAACTGGCATTTTTGAATTCAGGTGTGCACATCATTCTTACTGATAACCGACCGGCTGAACCGGTTGCGGTGGACCTGCACTATGATGGAGGGCTTGAGGCCTTTGTGCGTTTTCTTGACAAGGCCAAATCCCCGCTTCTCGAGGCGCCCATCACATTTGAAGTGGAAAAAGACGGGATCATGGTGGAAGTAGCCCTGTGGTGGAATGAGAGCTACCATGAAAATGTGCTTTGTTTTACCAACAACATCCCCCAGCGGGACGGGGGCACCCATCTGGCAGGTCTGCGTGGCGCACTGACCCGTCAGGTAACCGGATATGCTGATAGATCCGGTATTTTGAAACGTGAAAAGGTACAGCTGACCGGTGATGACTGCCGGGAAGGGCTGACCTGTGTGCTCTCAGTCAAAGTACCTGATCCCAAATTCTCCTCCCAGACCAAGGATAAACTTGTTTCCTCTGAAGTGCGCCCGGTTGTTGAGGGTGTTATCAATGATAAACTTGGTCAATGGTTCGAAGAACATCCGGTTGAGGCAAAGTCTGTTGTGGGCAAGGTTGCAGAAGCTGCCGCCGCCCGCATGGCCGCACGCAAGGCACGCGAATTAACCCGGCGCAAGTCTGCGCTTGATATTTCCTCTCTGCCCGGAAAACTGGCCGATTGCCAGGAACGTGATCCGGCAAAATCCGAACTGTTTATTGTGGAAGGAGATTCTGCGGGTGGTTCCGCAAAACAGGGTCGGGACCGCGCCACCCAGGCCGTTTTGCCCCTGCGCGGCAAAATTCTCAATGTGGAACGCGCCCGCTTTGACCGCATGCTTGGTTCTGAACAGGTCGGCACGTTGATCACTGCGTTGGGGACCGGTATTGGTCGCGAAGAGTTTGATGTTGAAAAGTTGCGGTATCACAAAATCATCATCATGACCGATGCCGATATTGACGGGGCTCATATCCGCACCCTTTTGCTGACCTTCTTTTTCCGGCAAATGCCTGAACTTATTGAACGCGGGCACCTCTATATTGCCCAGCCCCCTTTATACAAAATCAAGCGTGGCCAGTCAGAGCAATATCTCAAGGATGAAGAGGCGCTGGAAGACTATCTGCTGGTTACAGGAACTGATGAAGCCAGTCTTACCATCGGGGATGGCAGCGTGCACACGGGCGCAGATCTCACCGCCATTGCCTCGGACGCGCGCGATGTTGTGCATGCAATAAACGGGTTGAATACGCGTTATAATCGCACAATTGTTGAACAGGCTATGATTGCCGGCGCGTTTGAAGAGGGCGCGCTTGAAAGCTCGGCCAAGGCCGAACTACTGGCGAAAAAGATTGCGCATCAACTGGACACTCTGGCCGACGATGTTGAGCAGGGCTGGCACGGGGAATCCGATGGTCAGGATGGGTTGCGGTTCTGGCGGACTGTGCGCGGGGTGGAAGAATCCCACAATCTGGACGCAGCTCTCTTGTCGTCTGGCGATATTCGTAAATTGCGCGAACCGGCAAAAGCGATTTCACAAACCTATGCCAGCACGGCAAAACTCACCCGCAAGGATGTAAGCGAAGCTATTTATGGACCCTTTTCCCTGTTTGATGCGGTAACACGTGCCGGACGCAAAGGTATTTCTCTTCAGCGCTATAAGGGCCTTGGTGAAATGAACCCCGGCCAGCTTTGGGAAACAACTCTGGACCCCAATATTCGCACCCTGTTACAGGTACATATTGATCAGAGCGATGATACGGATACAATTTTTTCCGAACTGATGGGCGATCTTGTGGAACCGCGTCGGGATTTCATCCTTACTAATGCGCTTAATGTGGCAAATCTGGACGTTTAGTTGTCGGGTCATTTATTTGCCCCGGTTAACCAAATACCTTTACCCCCCATAAACCAGCCACAATTTACATTGATAGCCAGTATATACGCATGTATTGGGCCCTATAAGTGTTTCGCGTATTGAATGCGTCAGGGCAAAATGGACATTAAATTATCACCAGAGGACCGTATTGGCGGTTCCGGGAAACGCACCAGAAAGCCTGCCAAACCGGGTCGTGGTCCAAAGTCCGCATCGGCAAGAGGTAAAACAACACGTCAGGGCTCAAATAATTCCAAACCATCTCGCCGGCGCACTAAGCGCCAGAAAAAGCCCCTGACATTTTGGCGTATCATAGGAAAACTCACCTATTGGGGACTGGTGCTTGGCATATGGGTTGGGATCGCCGTAGCGGGAATTGTTGCCTATTATGCGGTGCAGCTTCCCGCTTCAGACAGCTGGAACGTGCCAACCCGCCCGGCAAATATTCGCATTGTGGCTACCAACGGTCAGCTGATTTCCAACCGTGGACAAATGGGGGGGGAAGCGGTGGCATTTCACGAGCTGCCCCAATTTGTGCCCGCTGCGGTTATTTCGATTGAAGACCGACGGTTTTTTGATCATTTCGGCATTGATATTATCGGCATTACACGTGCACTACTGGGCAATATTATGGCTGGGCGGATAACTGCAGGGGGCTCAACCATCACCCAGCAGGTGGCGAAAAATCTGTTTTTGACCCCGGATCAGAATTTGGGCCGTAAAGTCCAGGAGGCCCTGCTGGCCATCTGGCTTGAACAAAACTATTCCAAGACTGAAATTCTTGAACTCTATTTGAACCGGGTATATTTCGGTGCTGGCACTTTTGGCATCGAAGCGGCATCGCGCCGCTATTTCGGCAAATCTGCGCGCAATGTATCGCTGGGAGAAGCCGCAATTCTTGCCGGATTGCTTAAAGCTCCCTCGCGCCTTTCCCCTGATCGCCATCCTGAACGGGCTGCCACCCGTGCCCGTGTGGTTCTTGGGGCCATGGCTGAAGAAGGTTACATCTCCCCTGAGGAGGCTGAGGCCGCCGCCATTGACCCCACAAAACGTGTGCGTACCCGCATTGCCGGCGCTGAATTTTATGTGGCCGACTGGGTGGAAAGCCTGATGACTTCTTATATTGGAGAAGTTTCTCAGGACGTGATTGTCACCACAACCATCGACTGGGATTTGCAAAAAAACGCCGAATTTGTTGTACGCGAAATGGTGGCCTCAAAAGGCGAGGAACACAATTTTTCCCAAGGGGCGCTGGTATCCATGACAACGGATGGGTCGGTTATTGCTATTGTGGGCGGGGTTGATTATTCCGATTCTCAATATAACAGGGCAGTAACTGCGCGCCGTCAGCCCGGCTCCTCCTTCAAACCTTTTGTTTATCTGGCCGCCCTTGAGGCCGGATTTACCCCCGACACTCAGGTTGAAGATGCGCCTCTGGACTACGAGGGCTGGAAGCCTGAAAATTACAACGGCCAATATGCAGGTACTGTGACCCTGCGCCAGGCCATTGCCCATTCTCTCAATACTGTTGCCGGGCGTCTGGCCATTGCAGTTGGGCCCCAGGCGGTAATTGATACGGCGGCAAAACTGGGAATTTCCACGCAGATGCCCGCCGTGCCCGCCATTGCACTTGGCACCGCAGAAGTTTCTCTGCTTGAGTTAACCGGGGCCTATACCCCGTTTACAAACGGGGGAGTGGGGGTGATTGCCCATGTTATTACGCGCATTGAAACAACGGACGGGCAGATTCTTTATCAAAATATTCCAGCCGGACCCGGGCAGGTGGTTGCCCCGGAGCATGTGGCGATGATGAACGATATGCTCAGCACGGCAATCGATATTGGCACAGGTAAACGCGCGCAACTCCCCGGTTGGCAGATCGCTGGGAAAACCGGCACAACTCAATCCAATCGCGATGCGATCTTTGTGGGCTATTCAGCAAACCTTGTCACCGGCGTTTGGCTGGGCAATGATGATAATACACCTATGGACCGGGTTGGGGGCGGCTCATTCCCGGTTGACATCTGGTCTGAGTTTATGACCCGTGCCCACCAGAATATCACCCCCTACAACTTGCCCAACGCACTCATGTCCCCACAGCTGAATATTCCAGGCCAGAGTCAGCCCCCCCCGGTCCAGCTTGAGCAACAACAAACCCGACCACGCAATCTGGGGGACTTGATCAATGATCTGTTTGGTAACAATTGATCCCTGAATTTAAGTATTCAAATTTGGTTTAATCTTTCAATCCATAAGTTATCCCTTGCTAACGCCGGGTCGGTTTGCTTCACTATTTATGACTTGATTTTATAAGTAGTGAGGAAACATCATGAGTACATATTTGGAATCCACCCCCAATGAAGAGGGTTTTTTTGGAGAATATGGCGGGGCAATGCTGCCGCCTCCGCTTATTCCCCATTTCAAGGAAATCAATGAGGCCTATCAACGCCTTTCCAAATCCAAAGAATTTCTGGACGATCTGAAGTATATCCGCAAGCATTTTCAGGGGCGTCCCACACCTGTTTCTCATCTTAAAAACCTTTCAAAGCTGAGCGGTGGCGCACAGATTTATGCCAAGCGCGAAGACCTCAACCATACTGGCGCTCACAAACTAAACCATTGTATGGCTGAAGGACTGCTGGCCAAACATATGGGCAAAACCAAATTGATAGCTGAAACCGGTGCCGGTCAGCACGGGGTGGCCTTGGCAACGGCTGCAGCCTATTTTGGTCTTGAATGTGAAATCCATATGGGCGAAGTGGACATTAAAAAAGAATATCCCAACGTGGTACGCATGAAACTGCTTGGGGCAACGGTTGTGCCCGTGGGGGAGGGTGCCAAAACTCTCAAGGAAGCCGTGGATAGTGCGTTTGGTTCATATATCGGACAGGCAGATCATGCCTTGTTTGGAATTGGATCGGTCGTGGGACCCCACCCTTTTCCACTGATGGTTCGTAATTTTCAGAGTGTTGTTGGCCATGAAGCGCGCGAACAGTTTTTGGAAATGACCGGAGAACTGCCCGACATGGTTGCCGCCTGTGTAGGGGGTGGTTCCAACGCCATGGGTCTGTTTGCAGGCTTTATCGAAGATCAGTCCGTTGAGTTGTTTGGTGTTGAACCCCTTGGCACATCCTCAAAACTTGGGGATCATGCTGCAACCATGACCTATGGGCAGGATGGTGATATTCACGGGTTCCATACCAAAGTTCTGGTCGATGAAAATGGCGATCCTGCCCCGGTAAACACCTTGGCATCAGGCCTTGATTATCCCGGTGTTGGACCTGAACATGCCCATTTGCAAAAAATCGGACGGGTGAGTTACAAGACCGCTGATGACAAGGAATCCCTTGACGCGTTTTATGCACTATCCCGGCGTGAGGGAATTATTCCAGCCCTTGAAAGTGCCCATGCGGTTGCCTTTGCAATGCGTGAAGCCAAAAACCATCCCGACAAAACCATCCTGCTCAATCTTTCAGGTCGGGGTGACAAAGACCTTGATTTTGTAGTTGAAACATATGGTTTTGGCGAATAAATGCACCAAAAACCAACCGCAAAAATATTATGTTTTTGCGGTTGGTCCCTGAGCAGGCGTAACCCCGTATCCCATCAGTGTGCTCCCGTGGGATTTGAGCCAGCTGCGCCCCTTATCCATTTCGGGCAGGGTCTGAAGCACCTTTGACCAAAAAGCGCTGGAATGGTTCATCTCGCAAATATGAGCCACCTCGTGTGCCGCCACATAATCAAGTACAAAGGGGGGAGCCAGCACCAGGCGCCAATTGTAACTGAGATTTCCAGCCGATGAACACGAACCCCATCGTGAGGACTGGCCGCGAATACTGATTTTCCCCACTTGCACCCCAAGGCGTGAAGCGTGCAAAGCACTGCGCTGTTGAAGGTCGCCAAGGGCCTGGCTTTTCAGCCAGTCTGTAAGCCGTCGGGCAAGGTGCCGATCTCCGCCGGGGACAATAATCTGGTTCATTTCCCCTGCAGGTAAAAGCGTTACCTGCCCGCGAATTTTACCTGTTCCCGCAATAACATGATCCTGACCTCTGAGGGGAATGGTTGCGCCTTCAACGAAAGGCACCGGTTGTGCCCGGCGCTGAAGACGCACATCAAGCCAGTGTTTGTGCCGTTGCAGAAATGCATGCGCATCCTCTGGTTTTCCTTTTGGAGGCACACTCAAAATCGGTTCCCCTGCCACAGAAATAGACAGACGGTAATGGAGCGATTTTTGGTGAACCCGCACCCGAACCTGAACAGGTTTTTCTCCCTCAAGCACCATTGTGCCGGGCCAGTTTTTTTGTCCGAAGCCGAGCAATTTATTCTCCACGAATGTACATTTGCAAGAATCAGCAATTGCTATAATAACACAAAAAAGCGCCCCGCAATTGCGGGGCGCTTTTCTAATAGCAGGCTAAAAATCAGTCTTAGTCTTTGCGTGACTTGCGCGACTTGGAGCTTTTACGCTCGCTTGTGTAAGCCTCCATATCCCCATCAATGGTTTTTGAAGACTGGTTATCAGAACGATCGCGCATGAACCGGTCAAACTCTTCACGGTCACGGGCCATCCGCAGGTTTTGGACAAAACCCTGAAACTGATTGACTTCGTCATCAAGGCGTTGGCGCTCTTTATTTAGCCGGTCCAGTTGTTCTTCGCGATAGGCATCGAACGCCGCATTGCCGGAACCCTGGCGAAAGCGTCCGGAATAGGAATGGCTTGAGCGCCCGTCCTGAAATTTCCAGTTGCCCCGCTGTTTGTTAACCCAGCGTTCGGCCTTTTCTCTGGTGCCGCCAAAACGCTCACCCCAAAGGATATAGGCCAACATGGCCAGACCCAGTGGCCAGAACAAAATAAAGCCCAACACCATCAATGTGATAGTAATAAAGGACCATTCAGGTTTAATAATTGCTGTACTCATGTTTTTCTCTCCAAATCTCGAACATGTTAAATGTGGGGATTGGATTTCGCCTAACAAGCCAAAAAATGGAATTTTACGTCTTGAAAATATAAAACCTGTTTCTAGCACCTGCAAAAACGTGAGAAAAATTACAGCTTAATTACAGGTGAATTTTCTTGAATTGCACTGGTATTTGCGCAAATTTTCATAAACTACCGCTCTTTAACCTCGGAAATTCTAAAAAATGCCCGATTCAATACCCTTTCTCCCATCCGCAGGCGCCCAGGGACGCCCCCTTCTTCTGGGCACGCTTGTTCGACTGCGTTGGATTGCTTTGGCCGGTCAGATAATCGGGATATTGTTTGTGGCGCTGATCCTGAAATTTCCCTTTCCCCATAATTATGCCCTTTTGCTGATCGCCGTTTCAGTGTTTTTCAATATTGCCCTTGTGGTTCGGTTTGGCGATTCCCACCGGCCTGCCACCGCCCTTGTTGCAACCCAGCTTGCCTTTGACAGCTTACAGCTTGCCGGGTTGCTTTGGCTGACCGGGGGGTTGCAGAACCCGTTTTCCCTGTTGCTTCTGGCCCCGGTTTCAGTGTCCGCAACAATACTTCCCCAAAGGGAAACAGCTCTTGTTGGCGCCCTTGCGGTTATTATCGTGACGGTTTTGTCCCGTTCCCATCTGCCTCTCCCCTGGGATCCCGCGTTAAATATTGAGCTTCCGCCCCTTTATACAACGGGTGTTTGGGTTGCTTTGATCTGCGGTATTGTTTTCGTAACAGTTTATGCGAACCGTGTTGCCCATGAGGGGCGTCAACTGGCCGATGCCTTGACGGCCACCGAGCTGGCCCTGTCGCGTCAACACCATTTATCGGCTCTGGACGGGCTGGCGGCGGCGGCGGCCCATGAATTGGGGACCCCTTTGTCAACAATTTCCCTTGCCGCCAAGGAAATGATGAATGAGGTAAAAGAGGGGCCGGTTGCTCAGGATGCCCGCCTGATTGTTGAACAGGCCGCCCGTTGTCGCGCTATATTATCGGGCCTGCGCAATCTGGACAGTCAAAGCAACAGCCCGTTTGCGGAAGTGACGGTATCAGAATTGTTGGCGGAACTTATTCGTCCATTGGCACCGTTGGAAAAAACCATTAAAATAGACCTGCAGGGGGATAAGTCTGATGAACCCAGAATCCTCAGGCAGGCCGGGTTGTTACATGGTTTGGGCAATCTTATTGAAAATGCAGCTCAGTTTGCCAACAAAAATGTTTGCATTATTGCCAAGTGGGACAGTGAGAAATTGAGCATATTCATACAGGACGATGGTCCCGGTTTCCCCCTCGATTTGCTGCCACGGATGGGCCAGCCTTATCTGAAAACCAACGTGCCGGAAAAATCTGACGCCAGAGGCGCTGAAACCGTGAGTTTGGGTTTGGGAGTGTTTATTGCCACCACTTTACTTAGTCGCACCCGCGCTTCTATAAATTTTACCAATATTCACAACGACGGTCACGCTCAGGTACAGGTGGTTTGGCCACGCGATGCGCTTACAATTCATCTGGCTTAGGGTGGAAAAATTCCAAAGGTCCCTCTTCTGTTTTCCCTGATCAGCCTGTTTTCAAATATGTGTATTTGCGCTGCGTGAAACTTCGGTGTAAAAACCAAAAAATCAAATCAAAGGGCCCCTGATGGCGGACGCTTCAAATATTCTTAATCAGCTTGATCTCAGTTTGCTGTTGATGGATGACGATAAACCATTTTTAAGTCGTTTGGAGCGGGCAATGACCAGCCGCGGATTTGATGTAACAACTGCCAACTCTGTGGCAGAGGGCATGGCTAAGGTTATGTCAAAACCACCCGCATTTGCAATAATTGATATGCGCCTTGAAGATGGGAACGGGTTGGATGTGGTGGCAAAACTGCAGGAAATGCGGCCTGACGTTAAAATTGTCGTGCTGACCGGGTATGGCAATATCGCATCAGCCGTCAATGCAGTGAAACTGGGAGCCGTTGACTATCTGGCAAAACCTGCCGATGCGGATGATCTGGTAAAAGCACTTATGGCTGATGGTGGACATCAGCCCGCCCCCCCCGAGCATCCCATGTCAGCGGACCGGGTACGCTGGGAGCACATTCAACGGGTCTTTGAATTGTGTGATCGCAATGTTTCAGAAACTGCCCGACGCCTAAATATGCACCGCCGAACCCTGCAACGTATTCTTTCCAAACGTGCGCCCAGCTAGTTAAGCGTGCGCCCGGCTTAAGCCTGTTCCGGGCCCGGGTCCATCACCCCATGCATCCGTTGTGCACCCAAACGGGCCAGTTTGAGCATCATGGCCTTACGCCGTGCAGAAGGGAGCGGGACCTTTGGTGCAGGGCGCAATATTTCTGCCCCGTGTGAATCTGCCACTATTAATCCCTCTGTTTCAGGGAAAATAGAGCCATCCAGCTCTGGTGGTTTGGCGAAAAAAAATTGATCACAAAAGTCTTTATACTCATGCCATTTCTGATCAATTCGATAATCTTCAACACTGGACTTGATCTCGATAATCCAGACCTCACCCCTGCGGCCAATACCGATGATATCGCATCGACGACCATTGGCTAACGGTACTTCGGCAAAACTGCAAAAATCGTGTGACTGGCGTAAAAGGCGCATGACCCCGCGCTGTACTTTTAACGCTGTGAGGGATTGGCGGCCATCGCTGATTTTTGGTAATTCGGTGTTCATGTTTGTCTCTACTTTGTGACCTGAGCTTAAAGGGTAAACCAGTTGAGCACCATATGAGCCCAACCGATGCCAAAGGAGGCCGGGAGCTCAAAATATTCCCCGGGGACTCCCAAAAGGGAGGAGCAAGGGTAAAAATGAGCATCAATTGATCTGAAAATCAACTGGATCACAGCTCACACTTAAACAGCAATAGCAATATTGCTTTTGGCGTTGTTTGCGGGGGGCGCAGTGCAGACTTTATCCTTGAGAATGGTGATCCCGGATTCAAGATTGCGGACAATCAGCAATTTGCGATATTGCATGCTTTTTTCCTGATCCCGCTGATGGTGTACATGCAGGCCAATATGCCGGTCGGGGCCAAAGTATTTTTGAGTTTCAAAGAAGCTGACGCGCCGGTTGAGGTGTGAGCTCAGACGGGGAAAAACACTGGTGGCGGTAAAGGGGGGCACGATAATATCGTCAAATCCCATATTTAATATTGCCGCGACCATTTTAGGGGGCGCATTTTCCGCGAACCCTATAACAGGTGCCAGTTTGATCTGTCGATTGCGAGATGCACGAATTGCCCGGGTAATTCCAGCCGTATTATGGGATATTCCGTTCAGAGCAAACAAAAAATAGCAAATGGGGGTTTGCTGGACCTGCTTTTCGACAAGTGACAGGTTAGTGAAATTGACAATTGCCCGAAAACCGATGTCTGCGCACAGGTTAAACAAAGCTTCGCGCCGATGCTCCTCGCCACCAATAATAAATGCTGTTGCCTGCATAAAACCTACCGCCCCGAATTTTTCGCAAGCTAATGTGTCGACATTAAAGCAATATTACTATTTTTCAGTTCAGCCCGCCCCTCCGCTGTTAGTAAAGCTGGAGCTGAAACTATCAGCAATGTTAAGAGAAAATTTCAATTTTTGACCAATTGATAAAAAAAATATATTGCGTTAGTCTGTAAATAAACATTGACGCTTAGAAAAAAGTGTTTCCGGCATTGGCTGTGAAACTCACCTAAAAACATAGTAACGGGTAAGGCATCATGAGTATTGGCAAATTAAAATCAGGAATTGTTGCTGGCAGATTGAGCAAGGAAACATATGTGCAAAACTTTGCTGATTTGCATACCCCCCTTGGCTCTCATACGGCCCGCATTGAAGCAGAGCGTTGCTATTTTTGCTTTGATGCGCCCTGCCAGACCGCCTGCCCTACCGATATTGATATTCCCCTTTTTATTCGTGAAATTTCAAATTCCAACCCCCTTGGTGCCGCCAAAACAATTTTTAATCAAAATATTCTGGGTGGTATGTGCGCCAGAGTATGCCCCACAGAAACCCTGTGTGAAGAGGTGTGCGTGCGTGAAGAAGCAGAAGGCAAGCCCGTTAAAATTGGTCAATTGCAGCGCTAGGCCACTGATATTGCCATGCAAAACGATGTACAGTTTTTTGAACGGGCCACGCCAACTGGCAAAACCGTGGCCATTGTTGGCGCCGGTCCCGCCGGACTGGCTTGCGCCCACCGCCTGGCGATGCATGGCCATAACGTAACGATTTTGGATGCCCGCCCCAAAGCGGGAGGGCTGAACGAATATGGTATTGCAAGCTATAAAACTGTTGATGGTTTTGCCCAGGCCGAGTTGGAATATGTGACAAAAATTGGCGGCATAGAGATTGAACTGGGTCAAAAGCTGGGAGAAAATTTTTCCCTTGATGACTTGGTTAAAAAATATGACGCCGTGTTTATTGGATTTGGTCTTGGCGGAGTAAATGCACTGCGCTCTGCCGGTGAGGACATTCCCGGGGTAAGCGACGCGGTTGACTTCATTTCCGAGCTTCGCCAGGCAAGTGACTTGTCCAAGGTCGATATTGGTCGCCAGGTTCTGGTAATCGGGGGCGGTATGACTGCCATCGATGCGGCGGTGCAGGCAAAGCTGTTGGGTGCTGAAGAAGTCACAATCTGTTATCGGCGCGGGCACGAACAAATGGGTGCTTCAGAATTTGAACAGGACCTGGCAGTGTCCAGAGGCGTTGTTATGCGCCATTGGTTGCAACCAAAAAAAGTGTTGAGCAAAGGGGGCAAGGTTTGTGGGCTGGAGCTGGAATATACTGAAATTCAAGATGGAAAACTGGTGGGGGTAGGCCAAACGGCCACTTTTCCTGCCGATCAGATTTTCAAGGCCATCGGGCAGTCGCTGGACAAAAATCATGCGGACGGTCTTAACATTGTTGGTGGGCGTATTGAGGTGGACGAAAAGGGACGCACTTCAAGGAAAAACATTTGGGCCGGCGGCGATTGCGCCAGCGGCGGCGATGATCTGACTGTTACCGCCGTTGCCAACGGGCGCGATGCTGCTAAGGATATTCATGCCACTTTCAGCTAAAATATTTGCCCTGCCTTTGGCGCCTGTTTTGACCTTTCTTCTGATGGGAAATGCGCTGGCTGAACCCTCAGATATGTTTGATTCCTGGTGTACTCAGAATGGTGGTGAATTGCTTTATCTGGAGCAAAATTCCATCGGATTTAACGAACATACCGTTTGCGAATTGCAAAGCCCGTTGGTTGCCGCATCCAGCATAAAAACACAAATCAACTGCGCCAACATTTATTTTGTAGATGGGGAAGTCGTCCGGGCTTTTGAAAAGACAGTTCTGTTTAAGGCGCAGTTTCTTGCCCCGGATGAATTACATGTAACGACCAACTCAAGCAACGAGCCAGTTGTTTACCGGCGTTGCAGTGAGCAAAATTAAAAGGGAACTATGCGATGGCTGATCTAACAAATACCTTTGTTGGCATAAAGTCCCCCAACCCGTTTTGGCTGGCTTCAGCCCCCCCAACGGACAAGGCCTATAATGTGGAGCGGGCCTTTAGGTCCGGTTGGGGTGGCGTTATGTGGAAAACCCTTGGGGAAGATGGTCCCCCCGTGGTCAATGTAAACGGCCCCCGGTATGGCGCAATTTTTGGTGGTGACCGGCGTCTGATCGGCCTCAATAATATTGAGCTGATTACTGATCGTGAATTGCAGGTAAACCTGCGTGAAATCAAGCAGGTGAAAAAGGATTGGCCGGATCGCGCGGTTGTTGTTTCCCTGATGGTGCCTTGTGAAGAGGACGCCTGGAAAACCATTCTGCCGGTGGTTGAAGAAACCGGGGCTGATGGCATTGAGCTCAATTTTGGCTGTCCCCACGGCATGAGCGAGCGCGGCATGGGCGCAGCGGTTGGTCAGGTGCCCGAATATATTGAAATGGTCACCCGCTGGTGCAAACAAAACACCCGTATGCCGGTGATCGTAAAATTGACGCCAAATATTTCCGATATTCGTTATCCCGCCCGCGCGGCCCACAAGGGAGGAGCTGATGCGGTGAGCTTGATCAACACGATCAATTCTATCGTGTCCGTTGATTTGGATAGTTTTGCCCCCAACCCCACCATTGATGGCAAGGGCACCCACGGGGGGTATTGCGGCCCCGCAGTAAAACCCATTGCCTTGAATATGGTGGCTGAAATTGCCCGTGATCCTGAAACAAAAGGCCTGCCCATTTCAGGCATTGGCGGCATTTCCAACTGGCGTGACGCGGCAGAGTTTATGGCGCTGGGAAGCGGCAATGTGCAGGTGTGTACTGCAGCGATGGTCTTTGGTTTCAAAATCGTCGAGGAATTGAAATCAGGTTTAAGTAACTGGATGGATGAACAGGGTCATAAATCCATTGATGATTTTGTTGGCCGCGCCGTGCCCAATGTCACTGACTGGCAATATCTGAACCTCAATCACATCACCAAGGCAAAAATTGATCAGGACGCATGTATTAAATGCGGACGCTGTCATATTGCGTGCGAAGATACCTCCCATCAGGCGATTATGGCCACAAAAAACAATGTGGAGGGCGCAGAGCGCCACTTCGAGGTGATGGAAGATGAATGCGTTGGCTGCAACCTGTGTGTGCTGACCTGTCCGGTGGAAAATTGCATCACCATGGAACCGCTTGAGCCGGGTGTGATTGATGAGCGCACGGGCAAAGTGGTGGAAAAAGACTATGCCAACTGGACAACCCATCCCAATAATCCGGGGCGGGTGGGTGAGACTGTGGAGTAGGGTAATGTTGCAATTTCGCCTGCTTCTTATAAAGGTAGATTTTTTTGAAAAATGAATTAGTTCTCCTGCTGTTCGGTATTTTGGTTCTTGTGTTTGTTGTCAGACACAGCCGCAGTAAAAAGAATTGTC